>QILF01000007.1 GCA_003233235.1 Zetaproteobacteria bacterium | reverse complement strand
AATAGCACGGCTATTGCGAAACATTGCAACGCCGAGTTGGTGCATTATAAATGTAAAATGCAAATCCATGAATTGATCAGCACCTCCCTAGACACCGTCGCCACGCAATTTACCCTTCAAATAACCACTTCTTCCGGATGGCATTTTGATTTTCAACCAACCGGACGGTTTACTTTCCGACACATTCAGCATTGCTCCGGGACGAAACCAGCCGATGGACTTCGCACCCTCATCCGGCTTCACATACACCTTACCATAACCTTCAAAATTGAAACTTTCGTTCTCACCCGCCTGCTGCGAGGCTTGCTGTACCTCTTTAACCAGAGCCTCTTCCACCGATGTCTGATGCGACATGCCACGATGCGCCGAAACAGTAAGTGTCGTCAAATTCCCAGTCTGCCGCTTCAACTGAATATCACCATCAAGCTTACCGTTACCGAATTCCATGGCATAACCGTCTTCGTCAGGCTCAAGCACATCAACCCGCAAATCCATGCCTGCCAGCCCCTGCTGCACACCAACCAGCGCTTGCTGCATACTGACCGGCAAACTGGCTTCCTGACCACTGAAAAAACCAACCGCCCGATCCACCAGCACGGCAGGAATCGCCGAAACAGCAGCCACGGCTGCACAACCGCTTAGCAGCAGCGGAATGATAATCACCAGATGCAGAGGCATCCACCGTTTGCCCACCGTTCTCATGCTGCATCTCTCCATGCTGTATCCCTCCGACCTTTGCCCCGCCATCATGCACCCCATCGTTTCATGTCTTCGCTGTCCACACCCAAATGCGCCAATACCCGATCCACCATAAAATCAATCAATTCGGCGATACTTGACGGGCGATGATAAAAACCCGGCATGGCCGGAATGATATGCACGCCGAGATTAGATAGTTTTAGCATATGTTCCAAATGAATACTGGAAAGCGGCGTTTCGCGCGGCATCAGTACCAGCCGTCCATGTTCCTTGAGCACCACATCAGCAGCGCGTTCAATGAGATTATCCGATGCACCTGTTGCAACACGTGCCAGCGTACCCATTGAGCAGGGTACAATCGCCATACCGCCGAGACCGGATGAACCGGATGCCGCCGCCGAAAACCAGTCGTTCAGTGCATAACTCTTCAATAGCGATTCCGGCACATTGAGATATTGTGCAAGAAAAGCAGCCGTTGCCCCGGCATCATCGGGCAGCATGATATCCACTTCCTGTTTGAGAACCACGCGGGCGGCATCGGAAATCAATAAGTGCTGGGTAATCCCTGCCTGTGCCAGCCGCTCAATCAGACGCAAACCATAGGCCGCACCGGAAGCACCGGTTATCGCAACAATCAATTGTCGTGCCGGTGTTTGTATCGTCATTTTACCGCGTCCCCCTTGTGCAACCGTCACATCCTGAAGCTGTCGCCGAGGTACAAACGACGCGCATCCGGATGTGCAATAATCTCATCGGCTGTACCCTGCACCAGAATCTCGCCGATATTCATCAGGTAAGCGCGGTCACAGATACTCAGTGTATCGCGAACATTGTGATCGGTAATCAGTATGCCGATGCCACGCTTCTTCAAATCGGCAATGATGGCCTGAATATCCTCGACCGCAATAGGATCAACACCGGCAAACGGCTCATCAAGCAGCAAAAAACGCGGTTCGGTTACCAACGCGCGGGCGATTTCCGTACGCCGCCGCTGTCCACCGGATAAAGTATAGGCCTTCTGATGCTGCACGCCTTCAATACCTAGTTCGACAAGCAGCGCCTCCAGTTTTTCTTCCACCACGGCGGCAGGCATATCCAGCGTTTCAAAAATGCCGAGTAGATTATCGCGCACCGTCAGGCGGCGGAAAACACTCGCTTCCTGTGGTAAATAACCGATACCCCTGCGCGCACGGCGATGCATCGCCAAACGGGTGATGTCTTCCCCGTCCAGACTGATCGTACCGGCATCGCCGTTAATCAGGCCGCAAACCATATAAAAACAAGTCGTTTTACCCGCCCCGTTCGGTCCCAGAAGGCCCACACATTCGCCGGAATACACGTCCATATCAACGCCATTCACGACGCATTTTTTGCTGAAGCTTTTGTTCAAACCGCTGGCCGAAAGATGATGCACCTGACTCACGGCTGCGCTTGCTCCGTTACATCTTCGGGTTTTGCTCCGCTTATTTCGCTGGCGGGAACAACATCAACCGGTTTCTTTTTTAGCTGGCCACCAGCCTGACCGTCTGTATGTGTATCAAGAGCTGAATGGGTATCATCAATACGCAAGCGTACCCGGCCATTTTTCCCCTGCCGCACTTCCGTCGTTTTGGCGACTATATCATGCACAATAATATCACCTTCAATGCGCCCGCCCTCCTGCTCCATAACTGCATGACCTTTCAGCGTAACTATCTGCTTACGATTATTGATCAGCGCCCTATCCGCTGAACCCCTTTTTCCGCCCTGAAGCAAGCGCACATGCCCGATGGCCAGCGCATGATCAATACCACCGCCTTCCTTTTCACTCTTGTAGAAAGCACGCAGGGAATCGGAGAACAATTCAAAGTCATCGCGTACCAGATGCACACTGCCGGTAAACAGCGCCTGCTGCTTGTCATCCCATACATCCAGATGATCCGATTGAATCGTTAGCGTTGCCGCATGCGCAACAGGTGCAGCAAAGAAGAACAGCACCAGCAAACCGAACCGTAATACGTTGAATGAAAGCTGCTTTGAATTCATGGCATCACCTGCATTCCGTTCGAATGTCGGTCTTCTATCCACACCGCCTGCTCCACGCGCACATGATGCTTACTGCGCCAAGCCGTCAGGCCTTTGCCGCGCACACGCGTCAATTTTCCGTCGATACGGAAATTTCCGGGAATGTGCACAGTGTCTTTGCCATGATCGTAGGTCACATCATCTCCATATAATACCCATTCGCCGTAACGTATCACGACATCACCCTTAAAACGTATCGCCTTCTTCAACGGATCGAACCATGCCTCATGACCGGTCATCGGTATACGTTTGCCACTTTCCGTAAAAAGTTCCAGTTTCGGTTTGATAAGGTGCATGCTGCCGTGCAATTCCTGCTCCGCCTTCTGGGCATTCAAACGCCAAATCATCTTGCCCGCTTTGCGCTCGATAATCAGCGGTTTATCGACATGCGCCTGACCCATTTGTTGGCTGGCAGCCGGGGCAAGCAGCAACTGCTTTTCACCGGAGGCCTGCCAGATAAAAAAAAACGTTACCAGAAGGCTGCTGCACATCAGCCCGAGAAAACCCCATTTCATACACGACCACAAATCAAACATCCCAGCCGCAATCAAGCGGCGAAACACCATACGGTGTTTCAATCACGTCCGACCACGCATCGTTGGCCAGAATCAGCCCCTCCGCCACCTGCCGCACCGCGCCGCAACCTCCGGCATGCGACGACACCCAATCAGCGCTGCGCAACACCGGTAAATGTGCATCAGCAGGCGCAAAACCCAATCGACAGCGCCGCATGGGCGGCAAATCCAGTACGTCGTCCCCCATAAAAACACAATCCGATTGCGCGATTCCGCTTTCGTGCAGCAAGACATCAAGTCCTTCGGCTTTGTTCAAACTACCCTGAATGACATGCGCAATGCCTAAATCGTGCGCTCGGCTGGCAACCACCCCGGAACTGCGTCCGGTAAGAATAGCTACTTTGATAGCAGCGCGTTGCAGCAGTTTAATACCGTGTCCGTCGCGTACATTGAAACGCTTCCACTCCTCACCCTGATTATCCATGATGATGGAGCCATCGGTCAGCACCCCGTCAACATCAAGAATGAGCATGCGCACCCCGCGTGCTTCTGCAAAAGGAAATTCGTGCTGTTTCATAGTTCACCCGCCTGCAATAAATCGTGCAAATGCACGATACCGACCACTTTCCCACCATCATCGCGCACAAACAGCGTGGTAATTTTATTGTCTTCCATCATGCACACCGCCTCCGATGCCAGATGGCTGGCAGTGATGGTGCGCGGCTGGCAATGCATTAACCCGGAAACCGGCCCCGCCAAATCCAAATTCCCGGTTTCCAGAATACGCCGTAAATCACCGTCGGTCAGACAACCAACCAGTTCGCCATCACGTTCAATACCGGTTACGCCAAGCCGGTGCGAACTCATCACCACAATCGCATCTTTCAGCGGCGAGCTATCGCTAACCATCGGCAATGCAGCGCCCTTGTGCATCACATCCTCAACCCGCATCAGCTTCTTGCCAAGGCTTCCTGCCGGATGAAATTGCGCGAAATCATCCGGACTGAAACCACGCTGCTGCAACACAACCACGGCCAATGCATCACCCAGTGCCAACGCCGCTGTGGTGGAGGCAGTCGGTGCCAGATTCATCGGACATGCCTCGCGGGAAACATCAACATGCAACAACATATCGGCAAATTCGGCGAGCGTTGAATCGGCTTTTCCGGTCACCGCAATCAAGGGAATACCCATCCGTTTCATCACCGGCAATAAACCAATCACCTCAGCTGTCTCGCCACTGTGTGAGAAAGCCAGCACCGCATCCTGCCGCGTAATCATGCCGAGATCGCCATGTTGCGCCTCAGCGGCATGCACAAAAAACGCCGGTGTTCCGGTTGAAGCGAAGGTGGCGGCAATTTTTTGGGCGATTATGCCCGATTTCCCCATACCGACGACCACAAGCCGCCCGTCCAATTGTAAAATAGATTGCACCGCGCGACAAAAATCATCGTCCAGCGCGGCTGAAACCGCCGCAATGGATGCCTGCTCGATGTCCAGAACCTCGCGTGCATTCTCAAGCCATTTTTTATGTTCGTTCATTGTCATCCCCAGTCCATATCCGCACGGCTATTCGCCATCATTTGTAATTTCCGGGCCGCCTCCTGCTTGAAACGCGCCATTTGCGCCTGCGGGATAGGTTTTGCCGGATTGCGTTTGATATGCAACGGATTGACCGCCCGGCCACGTACACGAAATTCAAAATGCAGGTGCGGCCCGGTTGCCAAGCCGCTCATGCCGACATAACCGATCACCTGCCCCTGGCGAACGCGCACACCTTTTTTTATACCGCGCGCATAGCGTCGCATATGACCGTAAGCCGTTGAATGATTGCTGTTGGTATGGCGAATCAACACAAAACGCCCGTAACCGCCCTTCCAACCGGCATAAACCACACGTCCGTCACCCACCGCATGAATCGGGGTTCCCGACGGGGCGGCATAATCCACACCGCGATGCGCACGCGTATAACCCAGAATCGGATGTTTACGACGCAGCTTGAAACGCGAAGAAATACGCGTGAATTTCACCGCCGCTTTCAAATAGGTTTTGCGCATACTTTTACCTTGCGGCGTGTAATAACTCGTCCGTCCGTTACGCAAGGTATAACGAATAGCACGGTAAACATGCCCCTGATTGACAAATTCAGCCGAACGAATAACCGAACCGATGAGCCGCCCCTCAACATCGTACCTGTCTTCCGTGAGTACACGAAAACTGTCTCCGCGCCGCAAATCACGCACAAAATCAATATCCCATGCAAAAATATCCACCAGATTCATCGTCGTTCGGTCATCCATACCGGCACGCGCCGCATCGACAAACAAGCTATCGCGAATCTTGCCTTCAAACACCATCGACCGGCTGAATGCAACGCGCGACTGCATCTCGGCCTGCCATGTCTTGTCATGCTGCGTCAGATAAAGCACCCGCTCATCATCCACCGGATAATACAGTTCAATGCCACCATCTTTATTGCGTTTAACAAAATGATGCCCGGCGCGCACCTTGGCCAGTGAATACACCGGCTTGGCAGCGCGCAAAATCGTATTCACATCGCTACGTGCAAAGCCCATACGCTGCAACACATTCACCGCAGCATCACCGCGTCGAATCATCTCACGCTGCCAGCGCGGTTTCACTGCCGCTTCACGAATCATCTCACCGGCAAGCCACTCTTCATGCGTAGAAGCAATACTGGCAACTCCGGTTTCGCCGCCGCCGGTCAGTATCCAGATGCCTGAAAATATGGCTGCTGCAGCGATAAATGTCTTCAGCGGCAGGCCTTTCAATCGCAAGCGCCTCGGCCAGTGCCGATGCTTCCCGGCGCCGCGATTGGCAGCGGTAGCGGCAGGCTGCGAACGCGAAATTTTCCGGTTCGATGCTTTTGACGAGACATGATCAGCGAAATCCTTGCGCAAACGGCCTCCAGAATGCAGCGCCTCACGAAAAGGAGGGCGCTGCTGATGCAATCGGCCCATGCTCAAGGCAAAGTAAAACGATGTCAAAGCCGGGGGTATTCACACGGGACATGGCTTCGCCACCTATACCGATATTTTCACGCCGTCGAATGCAATCGTATACAGCGGGCTTTGCACCGAGATTAACAGCAAAAACTCAAAACTTGCCATATGAGTAATTTAAGTATCTATTTTACTCATGCAAACTTTTGAATATGATGACGAAAAAAGTATGTTAAACTTGGAAAAGCATGGTATTGATTTTGTTGCAGCTCAAGAGCTTTGGATTGACCCTGAACTTATTGAAGTACAAGCAAAACCAGAAGATGAACCACGTTTTTTAGTCATTGGTCTCATCGCTAACAGGTACTGGTCGGCCATCATAACATATCGTGATCATACCATTAGAATAATCTCGGTCAGGCGGTCCCGTAAAAGAGAGGTGACACTTTATGAAAGCTAAAAACTTTGATAAAAAATTTGATGATAATAAACAAGACGTTATTGATGATCTTGATTTATCTACTATCAAACGTCCGAATCAAAAACAAAAACGAATCAATGTAGACTTCCCTTCCTGGGTAGTTGACTCCCTGGATAGGGAAGCAGGTCGTATTGGCGTAACTCGTCAATCAATCATTAAACTTTGGCTGGTTGAGCGGCTTGAAAAAAAAGTTGCTAACAAATAGCTCCACCCGACCAAAAACTACCACGCGGTTTTCGGCGGGTGAGCTTGGCCGTTAGGGCTAAGTATTTAATTGCCACACAGCGAAATAAATCACCATTCGGATTGATGAAAAAACCATTTCATATTTTATGGCAATGGCTGAAAAAAGAAATCCCCTATCAAAGGAGCCACTTGCAAAAGTCGTGAGCGGCGATTTTCTTCCCCACTGCGGCGCGGTTTTGAGTTGTAAAATGGAACCACCATTCACCTCATTCCAACTCAAAATCGCACTCGAAGTGGGATTGCAACTCATCCACCCAGACTTTTGCAAGTGGCTCAAAGTTTGATTAATTTAGGCCTTAGGGATTGTGCAAATGAGCATAGAAAATTAGAGATGAAATGGGGTTAGCGCAAATAGCAGCCAAACATGAAACATAGATCATCCATTCCGTGGAAAGCGAGGGATTGCTCCCGTTGCACAAATATGGACAAGCGCCGCGCAGCATGCAGCATATGCCGCCTTTACCCTGATGGAGGAATGAACATGCCCAGCTTCGATATTGTTTGCGAAACCGATATGCAGGAAATGGATAATGCGGTCAATCAGGTGCACAAGGAAATCACCACGCGTTATGATTTCAAGGGTAGTCTGTGCAGCATCGAACTGGCCGATGACGGCATCACCATTATCGGCGACGATGATTATAAATTATCGACGATTACGGAAATTTTGCGCGCCAAGCTCACCCGCCGCAATCTCGACCCGCGTTGTCTAGATTACGGCACTGCCGAAGATGCCAGCGGTGGAAAAAAACGGCAGCATATCAGCATCAAACAGGGCATCAGTCAGGAACTTGCCAAAAACGTCGTCAAACAAATCAAACAGGAAAAAATGAAGGTGCAGGCAGCGATTCAAGGTGATCAGGTACGCGTTAGCGGCAAAAAACGCGACGATTTGCAGGCCGCAATGGCACTGGTTAAGGGCGTGGAGGCTGATCGCCCGCTGAAATTCACTAATTTCAGGGATTAAATCGAATCACTTCACCGTTAAACGCACAAACTTGCGCTTGCCGAGCTTGATAAGGTACGGCCCGCCCGTTTGTAGCTGAAAATCTTTATCAGTAATTTTCTCACCGTCCACGGAAAGCGCGTTCTGCTTAATCATACGCATCGCCTCACCATTGGATGCCGTCAAACCGGCCTCGCTGAGCGCACGCACCACCCACAACGCCCCGTCTTCGGCGGCCAGCGTCATTTCCGGCACATCGTCCGGAATCTCTTTTTTTGCAAATTGCGCCTCAAAACCCTCGCGCGCGGCTTTTCCCGCACCTTCACCGTGAAAACGCCCGACAATCATCGCTGCCAGCTGCTTTTTCGCTTCCATCGGATGCATGGCTTTGATGTCGTCCAGATTCACATCGCTGAGTAACTCGTAGTATTTGAGCATCAACTCATCCGAAGCACTCATCATTTTACCAAACTGTTCTTTCGCCGGTTCCGCCACGCCCACGTAATTATTCAGCGATTTGGACATTTTATTCACGCCGTCCAGTCCTTCGAGCAGCGGCATCGTCAAAATCGCCTGCGGCGCTTTTCCATAGGCCTCCTGCAACTGGCGACCCATCAGCAGATTAAATTTCTGATCGTTGCCGCCCAATTCCACATCGGCATCCAGCGCCACCGAATCGTAGCCCTGAATTAGCGGATAAAGAAATTCGTGAATGGCGATGGATTGGCCGCTTTTATAGCGTTTTTCAAAGTCGTCACGTTCCAGCATGCGTGCCACCGTCGCTTTGGCGGCGATGCGAATCAGATCGCTTGCCTGCAACGTATTCAGCCATTCGGAATTAAAGCGCACTTCCGTCTGCGCCGGATCAAGTATTTTGAATACCTGTTCTTTGTAGGTTTCGGCATTCACCAGCACCTCGTCCTGCGTCAACGGCGGACGCGTTTCGTTCTTGCCGGTCGGATCACCAATCATGCCGGTGAAATCACCAATCAAAAACACCACCTGATGCCCGCAAATCTGAAACTGCCGCAGTTTTTCGAGCAACACGGTATGTCCGAGATGCAAATCCGGCGCAGTCGGGTCGAAACCGGCTTTAACACGTAGCGGTCGCCCTTGCTTCACCGCCACGTTTAGCTTCGCCTCAAGCCCGCCCTTGGGCAGGATTTCCAGCGTCCCGCGACTGAGAAGTTCCATCTGTTCACTTATTTGCATAACCCACACCTGAAAAAAGATACACGAAGTATACCGACTTCCTGCTTATTGGTAATACATGTCGATATCATGCCTTCACGAAGAAAATCCGGAATCATTCCAGACCAATACGGGTTTTCTGGCCGCCTGCGTTTCATCCAGTCGACGACGGAAGGGAAGCAGCGGCGCATCGTGCAGAATGGCCGTATCGCCTGCTTCACATTGTGCAGCGATTTCCAGCATCGCATCGCAAAAGGTATCCAGCGTTTCCTTCGCTTCGGTTTCGGTCGGTTCGATGAGCATCGCACCATGAACAATCAGCGGAAAATAAACAGTCATCGGATGCATGCCGAGATCAATCAGGCGTTTAGCGATGTCCAGTGTTTTAACACCATGCCGTTCCTGCCATTCATCGGTGAGCAGGCATTCGTGTTTGCACAAGCCGGGAAACGGCACATGGTAAACATCTTTAAGACGCGCCAGCACATAATTGGCATTCAGCACTGCATCCTCGGCGATTTTATGCAAGTCATTGCAGCCAAAAGCAGCAATATAAGCGGCAGCGCGCAGCAGCACGCCGGTTTGCCCGAGCGAACCGAATACCGCGCCTATACTCTGTTCGCCTTCACATATGATTTGGTAGACGTCGCCATTTTTTTCGATGCGCGGCACAGGTAAAAACGGTGCAAGCAGGTCGTTCACCGCCACCGGCCCGGCCCCCGGCCCGCCACCACCGTGCGGTGTGGCAAAAGTTTTGTGCACATTGATGTGCAGACAATCAATCCCCATATCACCGGGTCGCGCGATACCGACCAGTGCATTCAAATTCGCACCGTCACCATAAACCAGCCCACCCGCCCGATGCACCAGTTCGCAAATCTCACCGATGTCAGATTCGAACATGCCGGTGGTATTCGGATTGGTCAGCATCAGTGCCGCCACATCCTCACCCAGATTTGCTTTCAACGCGTCCAAATCAATACGCCCGTTGGCAGCGGATTTGATTTCCACGGTATTCAAACCGGCGAGTACCGCACTGGCCGGATTGGTTCCGTGTGCTGAATCGGGGACCAGCACTTTGCGCCGTTTGTTATCACCACGCGCATCGTGGTAGGCACGAATCATCATCATGCCAGCCAGTTCGCCGTGCGCACCCGCCGCCGGTTGCAGGGTAACGTGCGGCAGCCCTGCAATTTCACCAAGCCACTGTTGCAGTTCAAACAGCAGCGCCAACACACCTTGCACAGAATCCTGCGGCTGTTCCGGATGCACATACGCCAGTCCCGGCAAGCGAACAATCTGTTCGTTAACGCGTGGATTATATTTCATGGTGCACGAACCGAGCGGATAAAAGCCGGTTTCAATGCCGTGGTTCCACTGACTTAAACGCACAAAATGACGTACGGTTTCCGGCTCGGAAAGCCCCGGAATCCGGGCTGGTGTCTTACGCACGAAAGCAAACAGCGATGCCGCTATTTCACCACTTACACCCGGCAGAGCAATGGCCGTCGCGGCCTTATGCTCACGCTCGAAAAGCAGCGGCTCCTCATGTTGCAAACCGCGTGTCGCGGAATAGGCGTTCGCACTCATCGGATGGCCTCCAATGCTGCGATATAATCATCCACATCCTGTTCATCTATCATTTCAGTCGTGGCAACAAGCAGATGACGTGCATCCGCACCCGCCATCATTTGTTCCAGAGCAATACCGGCAAAAATGTCGTTTTCACGCGCCACGGAAAGAAAGTGCTGGCGTGTTTTTTCATCTGCAAAACTAAGCACCGTTTCGTTGTAGTGCGCACCGGCAGCGGTTTTAACGTATTCGGGCAATCCGCCAAGCAGTTTTTGCAGCGCAGCAGCCGAACGACGCGCCACCTGCTCAAGACCGGAATCACCCATCAACGTCATGTAGCAGGCATTGGCGGTGCACATCAGGCCCTGATTCGAGCAAATGTTGCTGGTCGCCTTTTCACGGCGGATATGCTGCTCGCGGGTGGATAAAGTGAGCACAAAACCGCGTTTTCCGTCCAAGTCTTCAGTCATGCCGCAAATGCGCCCCGGCATTTGCCGCACATGCTTCTGGCGGCATGCGAATAAGCCGATATGCGGGCCACCGAAACCCATCGGAATGCCCAGCGCCTGCCCGGAACCGCAAACAATGTCTGCACCAAAGCAGCCGGGCGCTTCGATCAAACCGAAGGCCGATGCATCGGCAAAGGTCACAACCAGCAGACAGCGGTGTGCATCGCAGGCTTCGCGTAGTGGCGTAAGATCGTAAACCGAGCCGTAAAAATCGGGATATTGAACGATAACGGAAGCGGTTTGATCGTCGATGGCGGCAACAAGCGCATCAACATCGGTGCTGAAATCAGCACACGCCACTTCCACACATTCACCCTGCTGCTGTGACAGATAATTGCGTGTGACCTCGCGGCAGCGCGGATTCACCGAAACCGCAACCACGGTGCGTGATTTACGGGTAATGCGTTTGGCCATCAGCGCCGCTTCGGCAACTGCAGTCGCCGCGTCGTACATCGAAGCATTGACCACTTCCATGCCAAGCAGACGGGCAACCATGGTTTGGAATTCAAACAGCGTTTGCAGCGTACCCTGGGCAATTTCCGGCTGGTAGGGAGTGTAAGCGGTGAGGAATTCGCCGCGCGAAATCACATAATCGACAACCGCCGGGACAAAATGATGATACGTGCCGCCACCGAGAAAACAGCGCGTATTTCCGGCATGCCGATTGCGTTCGGCAGCCTGCGTGAATTTGCGCACAATGGCCGCTTCAGATAGAGCTTCAGGCAGTTGCAGATTACCTTTTGAGATATGAAATTCGCCCGGAATATCGGTGAAAAGCTGGCGCATGTCGGTGATGCCAATGGTAGCCAGCATGGACTGTCTGTCATCATCAGTATGTGGAAGAAACCGCATGGATGTGTCCTTCTTTTTCACCGCAGAGTACGCAAAGTTTCGCAGAGGGGAAAGTATAAAGTAGATAGTTTCAATTAGTCAGAAGCAATTCGGATGCGTCAATAACCTCCGTCTAAATCATGTTTCTGCCTTTACTTTGCGAAACGTTGCGCCCTCTGTGGTGAGTATTTGTTTTATTGTAACTGTTCAGATTGCCGCTGATTTGTTCGAGGCCAAAGCGGAAAAGCACAGCTTACTTCGTGTAAGTGAGCATTTTTCAACACAGGTATCGGACGAATCTTCGGTGATCTGAACAGTTACGTTTTATTCTTCGAGAAACGTCGTATAAGCAGCTTCGTCGAGCAATTCCACCGTGTCGCCGCTCATTTTTATTTTGGCAATCCAGCCGCCACCATAACAATCGGTATTGACCTTCTCCGGCTCAGCTTCGAGTGCTTCATTGACCTCAACCACCTCACCGGCAACCACCGCATAAACATCGGATACGGCTTTGACCGATTCGACCACGGCAAAAGCCTCGCCAACGGTGATAATGCGTCCGATTTCCGGCAATTCGACAAACACAATATCACCCAAAGCCTCCTGCGCATGATCGGAAATGCCACAGGTTGCCGTTCCTCCTTCAGCAATTTCACCTTCAATGCGCACCCATTCGTGCTCTTTGGTATATTTCAAATCAACAGGAATCGTCATCGTTTATTCTCCAGTTTTTTGCCGCAAAGTACGCGAAGTTTCGCAGAGGAAAAACATGCAAGCATATCGTTAAAAACAGCTCTAAACCTGTTCGGATATGCAGTGACTTCCTATAATCTAAAGGCTCTAGACTAGCAGGCACTGTCTTTCCTTAGTATTTTCCACAGCTCTTTGGAGAGCGTGGCTGCATCTTTTTTCCATCGCCATTCGCATTCCTTTAAGTGTAATTCGAAATTCACTTTAACGCCATTGAATTTTGCTAAGCGCCGTTTGGTAAAGCTCCAGAATGACTCAATACCATTGATATGGTTGTGTCCATCACGGGCAAATTCGTTGGCCCCATGATACACCCGAAAGTGCTTCGAATAGCCGACATCCACCAATCCGTTATAGCCGCGCCAGCCATCACTGTAGATGACGCTATCTAGTGCCACTTTTCCTTTGATAACAGCCTGTAGCGTGGCTTTCTTGCAGTCAGGAATAATCTCTGTATAAACCCGACCATCACGTTCGAATACACCAAAAACCGGCTGCTTCAATGTGCCGCGTCCGCGTTTGAGCTTGCCATGAAAACCGCGCGGACGGGTGGCTCCAAAGAAAGACTCATCGACTTCGACTTTGCCAACCAGAGATTCTTTCAACGCTTCCTGATGATCATAAATGACCCGACGCAACAAACCATACCAATGGTTGATCGTGTTCCTGTTGCGGCCCAGCAAAATCGCCGCCTGAGTGGCCGTAACGTCCGCGCAAAAGTACAATATTATTTTTCTGACATGGTAGCTACTTAACTTGCTGTTCTTTAACATATTTCCAGATTAAACAGATCATCCTGCTAGTCTAGAGCCATCTAAATAATGTCTCTGCCTTTACTTTGCGAAACTTCGCGTACTTTGCGGTGCATCATGTTCTTACGTTGCTGCGTACAAACGGCAGTATGGCGCGCTCTGCCGGAATCAATTTGCCGCGAATCTGCACACTCAACTCGCCTTCTGCGGCATGTTCCGGTTTTACATAAGCCAGCGCAACACCACCGGCCAGTGGCGAATGCATACCGGAGGTGATTTCACCGCTCTCAACACCATCCACGAATACTTTATAATGCTCGCGCGGGATGCCACGTCCGGTTAATTTCAGCGCAACCAGACGTTTCTGCGGGCCGCT
>QILF01000097.1 GCA_003233235.1 Zetaproteobacteria bacterium | reverse complement strand
AATGAATACAAATCCATTGTTATTCCTATAGAAGAGGTGGCTGCATGAGCAATATGGAATCGAATACGCAATCAAATACACGATCAAATACACGATATCAAATACACGATCAAATACGCAGCCAACCTGGCACATGGTCTGTCCTGTTGATGCTGTGCCACAAAGAGGCGGCAGGCTGGTGCGGGCAGGTGAGACTCAAATTGCCCTGTTTCGACTGAGCAGTGGAACGATTCGGGCAATTGATAACCGTTGTCCGCACAAACAGGGGCCATTGGCTGAAGGTATTGTTAGCAACGATATTATTATTTGCCCCCTGCATGCCCGGAAAATTGATCTGCAATCCGGAAAAGTATTGGAGCCGGATACCGGGTGCGTGACCACATACCTTACTAGAATCGAGAATGGGCAGGTGTTCATTCAGTTATAGGAGCCTCTTGCAAAAGTCTGGGTGGATGAGTTGCAATCCCACTTCGAGTGCGTTTTTGAGTTGGGATGAGGTGAATGGTGGTTCCATTTGCCGAAATTCCAAATGGAATCGCGCCGGAGTGGGGAAGCAAATCGCCGCTCACGACTTTTGCAAGTGGCTCATAGTTGAATCAAGACCGTCATTCCCGTGAAAACGGGAATCCGCCTGGTAGATATTATATATGCACAGAAGTTGGATTCCCGCTTTTGCGGGAATGACAAATGTTACTTTTTATTTATTCTTATACAGGAGACAAAAATGGCTTATGTAAAACCGGAAGCAGTTGTTGAAAATATGTTACAGGCAGGAGCTGGCAAAGCAGAGCTTGGCCTTAAAGACCTGTTGATTCGAGGCGCATTGTCGGGGGTGTTTCTCGGTTATGCGACGACGTTAGCGATTACCGCGATTACCCAGACGGGTTTCGGCATCGTGGGAGCAATTATTTTCCCGGTTGGTTTTGTGATGATTATCTTGTTGGGGCTTGAACTGGCAACAGGTAATTTTGCATTGCTGCCGATTGCGGTGATGGATGGCAGAACCACCATCGGCAAGCTGGCCTTTAACTGGACATGGGTGTTAATCGGCAATCTGATTGGCAGCGTGTTGTATGCGTGTCTGTATTATATTGTCATTACCAAAATGGGACACATTGATCCGACCACGATTGCAGCCACGAAAAAGATTATCGCGATTGCCGAACACAAAACCCTTGCTTATGCACAGTTGGGTTTCGCTGGTACGATTTCCGCTTTTACCAGTGCGATACTCTGCAACTGGATGGTGACGCTGGGTGCGGTGATGGCGCTCACCTCAACCACAACCATCGGAAAAATAGGAGCAATGTGGCTGCCAATCATGACCTTCTTCGCGTTGGGTTACGAGCATGCCATTGTCAACATGTTCGTTATTCCGGCGGGTATGATGCTGGGCGCGAATGTCAGTATTGGCGAATGGTGGGCATACAATGAGATTCCGGTGATTCTGGGTAATATTGTCGGTGGTATGCTATTTACCGGTATAGCGCTTTATATCACGGCGAGGAAAAAAGAAGCCACTGCATAATTTTGCAAGCCTGAGTTAGTTGTCGGGTAAGTTCAAAATCCTTTTACCGCAGCGTCTGCTTGTAATGTATGAAAACACAGGAGTTGGAATGACTCGAACAGTGAACAGCGTCTGCTCCTATTGCGGCACGGGATGCGGTATTCGTCTGGAAACCGACGGTGAACGTATTATTTCACTGCTCGGCAATCAACAGCACCCGACCAATCATGGAAAGCTGTGTTCCAAAGGGCGCGAGCTGCATCATACCGTGCGTACCGACGATCGTTTGTTGCGTCCGAAACTGCGGACTTCCTTGGATTCCCCATTCGCACCGGTGGATTGGGATACGGCACTGGATTACGGAGCGCGGAAGTTCGCGCAGATTATTCGTGAGCACGGCCCGGATGCGGTGGCTTTTTATGTTTCCGGTCAGTTGTTGAGCGAAGATTATTATGTGTTCAACAAGCTGATGAAGGGTTTTATCGGTTCGAACAATATCGATACCAATTCACGCCTGTGTATGTCTTCGGCAGTGGTCGGTTATAAACGCGCTTTCGGTGCCGACGGGCCGCCAACCTGTTATGCCGATATCGAATTGGCCGGGTCTTATTTTATGATCGGCGCCAATCCGGCCTATGCGCATCCGATTGTATTTCGTCGCATGGAAGCAGCCAAAGAAGCCAATCCGGATTTGAAAATCGTCGTTGCCGATCCGCGACGCACCGATAGCTGCTCGATTGCCGATTTGTATTTGCCACTCAAACCGGGAACCGATGTGCCACTGTTGCAGGCCATGCTCAATGTATTGATTTGGGAAGGTTTAACCGATCAGGATTATATCGCACAACACACGCAGGGTTTCGATGTGGTGTGCGAAAGGGTGCAAACGATGACGCCACGCAAAGCAGCGGAAATATGCGGATTGGAAGCTGCGGATATTGTTAAAGCGGCCCTATGGTTTGCCGAGAATAAAACGCTTTCTTTCTGGGCCATGGGCATGAATCAGTCTACTTCCGGTTCGGATAAAAATAACGCGTTGCTGAATCTGCATTTGGCGACAGGGCAGGTTGGCAAACCCGGATGTGGGCCGTTTTCATTGACCGGGCAAGCGAATGCGATGGGTGGCCGCGAGGTTGGCGGTTTAGCCAATATGCTGGCCGCACACCGTGATTATACGAATCCTGAACACCGTAAAGAGGTTGCGGATTATTGGGGTGTGGATTCTGTTTCCAAAAAACCGGGCCTGACAGCCACCGAATTGTTCGCTGCGCTGGAATCTGGTCAGGTGAAAGCGGTGTGGATTGCCTGCACCAATCCGGTGGTGTCGATGCCGGATGCCAGACGTGCGGAAGCGGCGCTGAAAAAAGCCGAACTGGTGATGGTTTCCGATGCTTATCACCCGACCGATACGACCCGATTCGCACATATCTTGTTCCCTGCCGCCGGTTGGGCCGAAAAAGAGGGTACGGTGACCAATTCGGAACGCTGCATTACCCATGTGCAGCAGGCGCTTCCCGGCGCAGGCGTAAGCAGGCCGGATTGGAAAATCGCTGCTGATTTTGCTATTCGTCTCGGCGATGCTCTGGAGAAGGATTGGCGCTTTGCGTTTGCATATGAAAACACAGAGAGCGTGTTTAACGAGCATCGCGGCCTGAGCAAGGGTAAAGATATTGATATTACCGGCTTATCGTATGCGCTTCTCGACGAGCAGGGGCCGCAGCAGTGGCCGTTTCCGGCGGGCAGTGAAGCAGGGAAGACCTCACGTTTGTATGAAAATGGCAGTTTTGAAACAGACGATGGCAAGGCTTGTTTCATTGATGTGATTTATCGGCCTGTAGCTGAACCAACCGATAAACATTATCCGCTATCGCTGACCACGGGGCGGATTCGCGATCAGTGGCACAGCATGACCAAGACCGGCAATGTGCCGCAGTTAATGCAACATTTGTCCGTACCCACCCTGCAAATTCATCCCGACGATGCCGCTGCACGCGATATTGCAGAAGATGATTTGGTGCGCGTGGTTTCGCGTCGTGGTGAGGTGATTGTTCCGGTCCAAATGAGTAAAGATGTTCGCTGCGGGCTGGTATTTCTTCCCATGCACTGGGGCGAAATGACAGCGCGTGCCGGACGTGCCAACAGCTTAACGCAATCGGTGGTCGATCCGCTATCCAAAGAGCCGGAATTCAAGCATGCCGCAGTGCAGGTTGAGTGTTTTGAACCGGCATGGCGCGGTAAAATGTTGATGGCCGGACAACACATCAAACTGGGCCGCAAGATGATTGAAGGTTACACCTTCGGTGTCGTCTCCTGTATGGGTAGCGATCATCCGGTGACCGTGGTCGAGCTGGCTTGCACAAAACCGCTGACGGCGGAGAAGTATAAACGCCTGGATCAGATGTTGGAGCAGGGTAGAAGTATCGAAACCCTGACCTATTCGGACCGTAAACACGGGATTAATCGCAAGGCGTGGCTGGAAGATGGTCATCTGATGGCGGTGCGTTGGGTGGGAAACGATATTCACGAAGCACAGTGGTTGCGTAAACTGATGCTGGAAGGCCGTAATGCCGGCGAGCTTCGCCCGTATTTATTGGCACCGGGCGGTCCGGTCAATAAAGAAGATACCAAGGGTACGATTATCTGTGTTTGTAATAATGTTGGCGCGCTTGAGTTGAAAGCAGCCATCAAGGGTGGCGCTGATTCCGTGGATGGTATTAAGGCTTGTACGATGGCCGGTACCGGATGCGGCTCTTGCGTTCCGGAGATTAAACGGCTGTTATCACGTTTGTAAGTGTTGCGTGATTCACTTTCTGTCAGTTTGGAGACATGGTAATTCAATAGGAGGAGTTTTCAGATATGTTCAAGAGCTTAGGTTTATTTATTATAGTATTGTGTTTTTCGGGGCTGACGTATGCCGCAGAATGGACAACATCTGCGGATTTGCGCGAGCGCTATCAGTCGTTTAGTAATTTCGATTTTAATTCCGCTGTGGATAACGACAAATGGGAATTCGATTCCCGCCTGTATCTGAAAACAAAGGGTGATTTTGGCAATGGATTGAGTGTGTTCCTGCAACCGCAGGCAGTGATTATCAAGAACAACACCGTAGCCAATGGAACGCAGGATTTTTCTCAGGCCGATCTTATGCAGGCTTATTTGCAGTATAAGATAAGTGATTTCGGCATGCGTATAGGGCGTCAGGAATTGGTTTATGGCGATCAGCGTCTTTTGGGTAATTTAGGCTGGAAAGATGTGGCCCGCACCTTCGACGGTGTGAAGGGGATGTATCATGCCGGAGCGGTGAAGGTGGATGTGTTTGCGGTGCACCCGGCGGATATTGTGGCCATGACACCGACGACGGCATCACCTCAAGGAAAATCGCTGGTGACTTGGGAGGATCGACGGCTGGTCGGTGTTTACGGCACATATACCGTTGCTGCGAAGAGCGGTGTCGATGCTTATTTCATCAACTGGCGTCACAATCAGCAGGCTTCGGTGGGTAAGGGTCGCAATCTGAATACCTTCGGAACCCGTTTATTCGGCAAATGGAACGGTTTCGACGCTACGGCAGAGACTGTTTTCCAGCGTGGCACATGGGCCAATAACGTATCGCAAAAAGCCTCCGCCTATGCAGTTAAAGCCGGTTATACCTTAGGTTTCTGGAAAACACGTTTCGGTGTTGAATACGATTTCAGCCCTGGTGACGACAAAACCAACGCCGCAACGCATAAGACTTTTGTTTTTCCTTTTCATACGAACCATATGCACTACGGTGAAATGGATTTATTTTCATGGGCGAATATGAAAGATATCCGCCTGTCGATGAAAACATCGCCGCTCAAAGGGCTGAGTTTTATCGGCAATGTGCATTTTCTGTCGCTGGATAAGGCAACTGGTGATTGGCTGAATGTCGTGGGTACGGGCAATGTTTTTGCCGGTGCACCGGGTTATAGACAAACCAGGGCGGGTAGCGAAATTGATTTGAAGCTGATTTATAAGGTCGGCGTGATTAAAGGCCTGAAACTGGTGGGTTTATACGGTATATTTAATCCGGGTGCGGTTGTTTCCGAGCGCAACGGCGGCAAAGCCGATTCTGCCAAATTTGGCTATTTGATTGCGCAGTATGTATTTTGAGAAAATGATTGCCGGACATATCCATCCTGATGGTTGAAGCCACGCCGATTCGTTTTTTTGCGGGCATGCCGTCGGATGGCAAGCTGACGGATCGTTTTGGCCGTGGGCTTAATTATTTGCGTATTTCGGTGACGGACCGTTGCAATATGCGCTGCGATTATTGTCGGCCTGACGCGGATGCCTATAAAGCCGAATCGCATCGTCAGATTTTACGTTACGAAGAAATCGAGCGTATTGTTCGTATTGCTGCCGGAATGGGCGTCAATAAAATCCGTATTACCGGTGGCGAGCCGCTGGTGCGTCGCGATTTACCAATCCTTGTCGAAAAACTGGCCCATATTCCGGGAATCACGGATATTTCGATGACCAGCAATGCGACGTTGTTAAGTAAATATGCACAGAATCTGGCCGCTGCCGGATTGCGGCGCATCAATATCAGTATCGACAGTCTCAAGCCCCTGCGTTTTCGTAAACTGACGGGCGGCGAACTGGCTCCGGTTCTGGCTGGCATTGCAGCGGCCAAAGCGGCGGGGCTTTGGCCGATTAAATTGAATACGGTGTTGCTGCGCGGCATCAATGCCGGTGAAGATTGTTGCGAAGTCGCCGAACTGATTGATTTTGCTGCCGGGCACGGCGCGACGATTCGCTTTATCGAATTGATGCCGATGAAGCAGGGCATGGACTGGCAGAAGCACTATATTTCGATTGATGAGGTGTTGCAGAATGAAGCTGTGCGCGCGCGTGTTGATGTCGATGCGCCGTTACAAATGGATAGACAGGGGGGCAACACTGCGGCGCGTTATCTGCCGTTAAAAAACGGGCAGGGTGATGTCGGTTTTATTATGCCGATGTCCGAACGATTCTGCGAAGGCTGCAATCGTCTGCGTCTAACCGCCGATGGCGGTTTGCGTTCCTGTTTGCCTGCCGATTATCAGATCAATTTGCGGGATTTAATCAGAAGCGGCGGCAGCGATGACGATATTCGTACCGTATTTTTGCGTTCGGCGCTGATTAAACCGGAAATTGGGGTGTATGACTTTGCTGCAAATACAGATAAACGCTCCATGATTCATATTGGTGGTTAATTGAACCGCAAAGTACGCAGAGTTACGCAGAGAAAAGTAAAAGTTTTTATACTTTCTGTGTCCCTGTTTTTCTGTGGTTCTTTTTCTTATGCAGCCGAAATAATCACGGTGGCTGTGGCATCCAGTTATTATGAAAAGGCTAAGGTTTACAGTTTGCAGTTTGAGCAAACCCATGATGTGAAGGTGCGCTTGGTTTCAGGTTCAACAGGGCGATTGTTTAATCAAATTGAACAAGGCGCACCCTTTGATATTTGGATTGCAGCGGACATCAAACGCCCTGCATTGTTAAAGGCCAAGCATAAGCTTATTGGTCAAGGTTATTTGGGTATTCAGGTTGGTAGTCAAATAAGCGAATTGAAAGACTTGCAGCACACCAGTATCAAACATATCGCCATTGCCAATCCCGATGTGGCACCGTTTGGTTTCGCTGCAAGAATCATATTACAAACCAAAGGCTTGTGGAAAGCATTGCAGCCCAAACTTGTGTATGCAGCCAATGCCATGCAAGCGGCCATGACAAGCAGGGATTAACGGATGCAGGGTTTGTGCCGATTGCAGATAAAACCCGTGCTTTGGCAAGCGTGCCGTATGTGGCGGTATTGCTCTCGGATGGGCTGTTGGCACAACATTTTTATCAGGGGTTGCCATCATGATTGAGTCGCTCATCATTTCATTGCAGCTGGCATTGACCACCACACTGATTTTGTTGCTGCTGGCGTTTCCTTTGGCATATCTGCTGGCTTTTAAATCGTTTAGAGGGCGCA
>QILF01000005.1 GCA_003233235.1 Zetaproteobacteria bacterium | reverse complement strand
TAGAGCTACTTGCAAAAGTCTGGGTGGATAAGATGCAATCCCACTTTGAGTGGATTTTCAGGTTGGATTGAGGGGCATGGTGGTTCCATGCATCGAAGATTCAGCCTAGAAATACGCCGAAGTGGGGAAGCAGATTGCCGCTCACGACTTTTGCAAGTGGCTCTATAGTTTTGTTACCGTTTTACGATCACGGTATTTTTGATGTGTTTTGGTTCTTTTTAAGAACCAAATAACCAATAACGCCTGACATGAACGACCCGACAAGTATTGCTAATTTATCTGTGTATTGAAAAATATAATCATCCTCAAAAGCCAGTGAAACTATAAATAAGCTCATCGTGAATCCAATGCCTGTTAATACTGAAACCCCGTAAAGTTGTAGCCAGTTACTGCCTTCCGGTAATTTTGCCAGTTTAAGTTTTATGGCAATCCAGCTAAAACCGAACACACCAAGTTGTTTGCCGACAAATAAGCCCAGCATGATTCCCAAAGGCACAGGCCCTGACATTTGTTTAAGGGATATTTCGGTAAAATCAACACCTGCATTAACAAACGCAAATAATGGAAGAATAAGGAATGCAACCCAGAAATGCAGGTTGTGTTCAATGTCTTTAAGCGGTGATATGGGTTGTTTATTCTCATCTTTTCCATTTAGTGGAATCGTAAAAGCCAGCGCAACTCCCGCTAATGTCGCATGTACCCCGGATTTTAATACACTGACCCAGAGTACCGTGCCAATGATAAAATAAGCAGCTTTTTTTGTTACACCAAGCATATTAAGCGCGATTAAAACAGCCAGAGAAGCCATCGCGATAGCAATGGATAACGTGGATAAATCAGTTGTGTAAAAAATGGCAATAATAATAATTGCCCCCAGATCATCAATAATTGCCAATGCCATTAAGAATATTTTAAGCGAAACAGGAACGCGCTTCCCCAACAGGGAAAGAATGCCCAAAGCAAAAGCAATGTCTGTAGCTGTAGGGATAGCCCATCCATTGGCTGCGACAGGGTGGTTTTGATTAAACATTAAATAGATGAGCGCTGGAACAAGCATGCCTCCAATAGCAGCTATTCCGGGTAATGCGATTTGACGTAACGATGATAGATGGCCTTCTAAGATTTCTCTTTTTACTTCAAGGCCGATGAGTAAAAAGAAAATTGCCATCAATCCATCATTGACCCAGTGATAAAGTGACTTATCAAGGCGCAGTGAGCCTACCCTTATTTCCACTGGAATATGCAAAAGAGATTCATACAGTGGTGACATGAACGTATTGCTTAATAAAAGTGCCAATATCGTTGCAAATATTAACAAAATGCCACTGGCGGATTCTTTTTGTATGAACTCTTCGATAACTTTCATTCGTTTCCTGATGTTTTGTGATACATTTTGTTACCAATAAGGGCTTGGAGCGAAACGGAACGCCCTTCCGGTTTTCCTTGTATGGTATTTATTCTGACCATACAGCAAACTCATTACCACTAGGCTCTTTAAAATGAAAGCGACGGCCACCGGGAAATGAAAAAATTGTTTTTACAATAACGCCATTGGCCTTTTCTATTTTACTTAGGCTTGCTTCAATATCCTGACTGTAGAATACGATAAGAGCTGCACCGTTATCTGTAGATGAGCTTAATTCAGATTTAAAGAAACCACCATCCATGCCCTGATTTGAAAAGGCTGAATATTCCGGGCCAAAATCTTGAAATGACCAGCCAAAAGCCTGCATAAAAAAAGCCTTTGTTGCCTGAATATCTTTTGCTGGAAATTCAACATAATTTATCTTTTCGTGTTCGTTAATTTCAGCACCTCCCTGAGGATACTCTTAATGTCGTATATTAAAGAGCCACTTGCAAAAGTCATGCGCGGCGATTTACTTCCCCGCTCCGGCGCGATTTTGAGTTGGAATTTCACCGAATGGAACAACCGTGCACCTCATTCCAACCCAAAAGCGCGCTCGAAGTGGGATTGCAACTCATCCACCCGGACTTTTACAAGTGGCTCTAAATAAAATAAAAAACAGGCTGCTTATTTCAAACAAAGAAGTTTTAGGTTTTTTTTTGTGAAAGGCAAGGTTGGGATGTTGTTTTGCGCATTTGGACTTATTTGCAGGTCCAGAACCAATTGATTTGCAGAAATGTGGCCCATAATTTTAGTGAAGATGCATGTTTGGTATCGGCGTTGTGCTAAGCTATAGGGATGATGACTGATTTCAATTTTGCGGCCACACCGTATATTCATTTTGGTAACGGTAAACGCACCATACTTGGTGAACTGACGGGCGGTTTCGGCGAACGGGTCTTGCTGGTCACTGGTGGAGATTCTTTCGATGCATCGCCGATGTGTCAGCAGCTCTTGGAAGCGTTATCTGAAAATCAGGAAGTGCGGCATTTGCGGGTTGGTGGCGAGCCGTCACCGTCGTTGATTGATGCGGCGGTGAATGCGCATCATCATTTCGATCCCGGTTGCGTGGTGGCGATTGGCGGCGGCAGTGCGGTGGATGCGGGTAAGGCGATTGCCGGACTTTTGCCGCTCGGGCATTCGGTGATGGAATATCTGGAAGGGGTCGGCAAAGGGCGCGATTATCACGGGCCGAGTACGCCGTTTATCGCTGTGCCGACCACTGCCGGAACGGGTGGCGAGACCAGCAAAAACGCGGTGCTTTCGGAAATCGGCGAAGGTGGATTCAAAAAGTCTTTCCGTCACGAAAAGCTGGTGGCGCGGCATATCGTTCTCGATCCTGAATTAACGCTGTCCTGCCCGCCGCAAGTGACTGCCGCCTGCGGTATGGACGCGTTAACCCAGTTGCTCGAATCGTATGTTTCCAGTGGCGCGAATCCGATGAGTGATGCGCTGGCTTTGAGCGGCATCAGGGCGATTCGCGATGCGTTGCCGCGTGTTTTCGAGCATGGCGACGATGTCGAAGCGCGCGCGGCGATGCTTTATGCCTCGTCGATGTCCGGTTTGACGCTGGCCAATGCCGGATTGGGCAGCGTGCACGGGTTGGCATCGCCGTTGGGGGCGTTTTTCCCGATTCCGCACGGGGTGGTTTGCGGTACGCTGGTGCATGCGGCGACGGCTTTGAATCTGAAGGCCATGCAGGAACGCGAAAGTGAGAATCCGGCGTTGGCGAAATATGCCAATCTCGGGCGTGTGTTGTGTGGTAAAGACGATTTGGATGATGGAGAGGCGCAGCAGGCTTTGCTGGAGAAGCTGGAAGCGTGGACGGTGCAGTTAAAAATGCAGCGGCTTGGCGTTTTCGGTATTGGCGAGGCGGATATTCCGCGCCTTGTGAGCAACAGTCGCGGCAACAGCATGCAAAGCAATCCGATTAAACTGACGGACGAGGAAATCGCCGGGCTTATTCGCTTGCGATTTTAAGGTGCGCTGTTGTTGATTTTAGATGCGTCGTTTTCGACTTTAGATTCCGCTGTTTCTTCGGCATCATTTTTTTGCACATCAATCAATTCACTCCAAGCGGCGCGCAAATATTCATAGCCGGACCACAGGGTGAGCAGGGCGGCAATCCACAGCAACACCAAGCCGATCAGATGCATATTCAAGCCGAAGATGTCGATGTGCAGCAGCAGTAAAATGATGGACACCATCTGTACGGCGGTTTTCCACTTTCCGAGTGCCGAGACATGCACAATGCTTGAAACCTGAGCCAGCCATTCGCGCAGGGCGCTAATTACAATTTCCCGACCAATAATAATTGCCGCGAGCAGGGCAGGCGCACGATCCGCATCAACCAGCAGAACCAGTGCCGTGGCGACCAGAAGCTTATCGGCAACAGGGTCAAGGAAGCGGCCAAAAGCGGTCACTTCGTTACGACTGCGGGCCAGATAGCCATCCAGCCAATCGGTGGCGGCGGCGAGACCGAAGAGTGCTGCTGCCGAAATATAGCCGACGTTGCCTTTCAGGTAGAAGACGAGGGCAAACAGCGGGATAAGCAGCACCCGCGAAACGGTGAGTTGGTTGGATATTGTCCACGTCATGGGCTGTATTGTTGACGCATGAACGATGCGGGTAAAGGACTTTATTGCTTTGCGTGGCAGAATTCTTATCCGGTTATAAGAAATTCTGTATTTCCGTACACCGAGGCTGATTTAAGTTGTCCACAGTCTTTGTGGATAAGTTGTTGAATAACTTTCTGATTGTGCAGAAACCGCCAGTCTTTTAGCTGACAACAAGGAGCTGCCATTTTTTTATGCAATCAAATAAAGCATATATATAACAGTAAGATATGAGTATAAATTAAAGTTTATATTTAAAATAATTCAGCAACATGAAAAAACGCTCATCTATATTCCCTGATGGTGGATAACCATACATCCAATCGTGCTTGGCAGATTTGGAGGTGGCTGGAGCCGGGGTTATTTCAGTTGCATATTTCCGGCTACAGAAAATTGGCGAATGGCTTCATAGGTGGCGACAGCACAGGCCGAAGATAGATTCAGCGAACGAACCGGTGCGTCCTGTCGCATGGGAATGCGCAGTGGCATCAACTCGGTGAGAATACTGTCGGGTAAGCCGCGCGTTTCAGGTCCCATAACCAGCACATCGCCTAGTTCAAAGTTGGTTTCCCAAAGGCTGTTTCCCGCCTTGGTGCTCAAAGCGAACCAGCGATGTCCTTTGAGCACTTCGCGTGCAGCCGCCCAGTCGGCATGTTCCTGCACATTGAGATACGGCCAGTAGTCCAATCCGGCGCGTTTGAGGTGCTTGTCAGTAATATCAAATCCCAGCGGATGCACCAGATGCAGTTGGCAGGTTGTGCAAGCACAAAGCCGGGCGATATTTCCGGTATTGGGCGGTATTTCCGGTTCAAAGAGGACAATATGTAGCGGTGCGTTCATGTGCTTGCACGATGCCGCCATTAAGCGGCATCCGCAAGGGGTGAGGCATGCGGGCTTGTACCGCGTGGTGAGGGGAAAGCGATTTCCCTATGTGAATAAAACAGCACAAAGCCGGGCGATATTTCCGGTATTGGGCGGTATTTCCGGTTCAAAGAGGACGGTTCAAGAGGATAACATGTAGCGGTGCGTTCATGTGCTTGCACGATGCCGCGATTAAGCGGCATCCGCAAGATTGAAGCCAATGGTTATAATCTTGATATTGCTTGCACGATGCCGCGATTAAGCGGCATCCGCAAGGGGTGAGCGGGTCCTAGGTGGAATATTGTTTTCTCAGGCTCAACTACCAAGTGGCTCTTTTGTAGATGATTAAGCCAGATTCTCTCAATTACCAAGTGGCTTATGAAGCCCCAATACGCTTACAGTCAGATAGCGCAGACGATATTCCCCAAGCGTTCGGTTAGTTTCATGTTCTCGCGATAATCGATAGGGACAACAATCAGGCTGGGTCCTGATTCTGAAAATGCAGTTGTGAGTGTATCCTGTAGATTTACACTTTTTTCTACGCGGTGGCCATGCCAGCCGAAGGCTTTGGCGAGTAGCATCCAATGTGGGTTGCCGAAACTCAGGTCGGTGTGATGACCGAACTGAGTTTGCTGTTTCCATGCGATTAATCCGTAGGCGTTATCCTCCCAGACCATGACCACGATATTGCTGTTAAGTCGTTTGGCTGTTTCCATTTCCTGCACATTCATCATAAAGCCCGCATCACCGCATATGCTCAAAATTTGTCTGTCTGGATGCACCAAAGAAGCGGCAATCGCACCCGGCAGGGAAAAACCCATGGAACAGAAGCCGTTGGGGATTAAACATGTGTTCGGTTCGTGGCATTGATAATGGCGTGCAATCCACATTTTGTGTGCTCCGACATCGGATAACAGAATGTCCTTTTTCCCCATCACTTTGCGCACATCAGCCAATACCTTTTGTGGCCGTACAGTATGTTCGGTTTCATCTTCGGCATACTGTTTCAAATCCAGCTGCATCTGGTGACGGGTTTTTGTTTGCTGCGAGAGGTTTCTCTGCACAGGGCCAAGTTTCTCAATGCTGGCGTTGATAGTGGAAAGCGTATGGGTAAGGTCACCGACCAGTTCCAGTTCGGGATGATAAAATTCATCAATTTCGGCAGGTTGAAAGTCGATGTGGATGATATTCTTGCCATGATCTGCATTCCACAGGCGCGGATGATACTCGACCATGTCATACCCGAGAGTGATGACAAGATCAGCAGCATCCAGCGCACAGGCAATGACATCTTTAGCCTGCAGTCCGATCGTATAGAGACAATAATCGGCATCTGCATCAACACAGCCTTTTGCCATGAAGGTGTTGATCACGCCAATGCCTGTTACTTCACAAAATCGACGTAATTCACTGCTTGCATCATGACGTGCGCAGCCGTTACCCACTAAAATAATCGGTCGTTTGGCAGTTCTAAGCATACTGAAGGCTGTTTCGATCTGTTCCGGGTCGGCCACAGGGCGTCGGAAACGTCGGGGTTTCATGGGTTGTGCGGTTGTTTCCAGCTTGGCGATATCTTCCGGTAGTTCAATGTGGCAAGCGCCAGGTTTTTCGCTACGGGCCAGGCGAATTGCTTTGCGCACAATTTCCGGTACGGAGGAGGGATGCAGGATGGTCGTCGCCCATTTGGTGACAGGTTTGAACATGGCCACCACATCCATGATCTGGTGTGACTCCTTATGTAGTCGGGTTGATGCCCCTTGACCTGTCAGTACCAGCATCGGTGCATGATCCATATTGGCATTGGCCACGCCGGTAATCAGATTGGTTGCACCCGGTCCGAGTGTACCCAGACATGCGGCGGGGTTGCCGGTCAAACGCCCATATGCCTCGGCCATGAATGCAGCGCCCTGCTCATGCCGGGTCAGGATGAAGCGAATTGATTTGGATTTTTCCAGTGCAATCATAAAGTCGGCATTTTCTTCGCCCGGTACACCGAAGATATATTCGATACCCTCTTTTTCCAAACAGCGGACAAGTAGTTCTGATGTTTTCATAAGTAACTCCTTTAAGGAGGCGCTGATCAATTCATGAATTCGCTGTTGCATTCATCATGCACCAACCCGGCGTTGCAACATTTCGCAATAGCCGTGCTATGACGCGCATGTTGCGCCTTGATTTGGCACATTCTTAAATGCAAGCTGCTTTACTCGGAATTAATTCACACCTCCTTATAAATAATTCAAAAGATTTAATCGAAAGCTCCTTATCTGTGAGCTTTGCTAAAATCTATGTTTAACGGATGCTCAGATAGCCTTTGACTGTAGAGCCACTTGCAAGTGGCTCTGTATTGAGCCACTTGCAAAAGTCGTGAGCGGCAATCTTCTTCCCCACTTCGGCGTATTTCCAGGCTGAATCTTCGAGGCATGGAACCACCATGCCCCTCAATCCAGCCTGAAAATCCACTCAAAGTGGG
>QILF01000022.1 GCA_003233235.1 Zetaproteobacteria bacterium | reverse complement strand
GTTACTGTGATCGTCACACCTGTCGAAGCAGCACTCACATTGCCCGCCGGCGTATCGGTTGCCGTGGCGGTCAGGGTCTGGGATCCAAGAGAAAGCGTGGATGTTGTAATGCTCCAAGTGCCTCCGCCAGCCGTCGCGTTTCCTACAAGAACACCTCCGGAAAACAGCTTAACCGTTGCGCCCGCTTCGGCTGTACCTGTCACCGTCGCCGTCTGATTAGCACTCGAAATCGATATAGAGGTAGAAATCACCGGCTTCTCTGGCACTGTAACATCCCCGGTGGTTATAGTAGTCAAAGCAGTACCCACATTCGTACCTGATCCCGCGTTGCTAATCGCTGTCGAAAACGATGTTTCAGCATCGTTGGCTTTGGTTTCAAATTGACTCTTCTCTGTATCGTCCGGTGCTGTGCCTGCAACAAGAGCATTAAAACTGTTGCGCAAGGTATTCAGCGCCGAAGCGCCGCCGGACAGATTTTTTGCAGCATTAAGTGCTGCTTTGGCCTGATCAATAAATTTTTGAGTCGGAGCCAGCGTGGTAATATCTTTTTCCGCTGCGCTTGCAGTCGAAACTGAAACAGCAATCGCCGCACTCATTTTGCTTGCGAAATTCGCACCGCTGGCCGCTGCAATCGTTGCCCCAGAAGGTGTTGTGACTTTCAAATTGTCAGAAATAAGTTCGGCAGAAATCTGCGCCTGCTTGGCGAGAATCTTTGCTGCTACGTCATTGGTAAGCTGCGCTTTGGTCACCCCTATTTTTGCCGCACCATCCAGCGTGCCATCGGTTGAATCTTCAGCAAGAGCAACAATCGCATCATCCAGAGTTGCACCGCCACCCATCGAAACCTTGGTACGGCGAATCAATTCAGCAACCGCCTCATTGGCTTTGGTAATACTGGCGACATTGGCTCCGGTGACTTTGGTTGAAAGCGGATTAATGCCCGAAGCGAGGCCGAAACCCATGCTATTCAAGGTATTGTTCGTTGCCGATGTTAAATTGGCTGCCGTTAAAGCACCACCGCCATTTAATTTCTTGGCCTGTTCAACAATCAATGTGGAAAGCGGGTTGGCATTGCCGGTGACCGCGCCACCTGCGGGAAGGGTTGTAACGGATGTTTTAAGCGGGAAATCCTGAGCTGCACCCGTCACCGTATCTGTACCGCCGGAAACCGTAATGGTTAAGGGCAAGGCTGTTCCGGTCGGGACTGTGAAGCTGAAACGGGCGTTGGTTCCGGTAGTCGGACTGGCCGGGGTTGTTGTCACCGTCGCACCGTTGGCATCGGTTACCGTCACCGTACCGCCCGTAATAGGACCATCGCCAGCACTACCGCTAACGGTTGTCGAACCGCCGATGCCGCCGCCACCGCCGCCGCCGCATGAAACTAAACCGGCAACCATGAGCATAACTAAACAAAACTTTCCAAACCGAATAAATGACTGCATAATATTTCCCCTCACCTTCCTCTTGATTCCTCTTAAAAATCTACCAAAAACCAGCTAACCAGCACTGTTATAATATAATCCAACGCCAGACTTTATATAACACACAACGACAGACATCACCCATATGGGCTAAATATGTGTAATAAATCTTTCATCGCTGCTACTATTCATGTGCATGGAAGCAACGCCCGCAGGAAATCATACAAACTCCCCCGATTATAATCTGACCGGGTTGATATATGATGCCGTACTGAATGCCTCACTATGGCCGCAACTACTTGAAAAAATGGCTAGTCATCTAAACATGCCTCCTTCTATCAATGGTGTCATAAGCGGACATTCCCACGATGTACTTTCCGACCATTTTAAACGCGCCGTTCAAATCCAGCAAAAAATATCCGAGCAGGAAACCCTGTCTGATGCATTCAGCAGGATTCTCAATCAATTGCCAATCGGCATCATTCTGGTCCACCGCGATGCCAGTGTGGTTGCCAGCAATCAACTGGCCGATGATATTCTAAAGAAAACAGGGCATTTACTGATACAGCAAGGTCGATTGCAGATCAATTCAACGACGCATACTAAAGAATTACACAAGCTAATTCGAAAGTCATTTTTCAGTGAACAAGCCGAACCGATAACGATAAGTATCGGTCAAGCCGGGGAAGAAACCTCCATATGGGTCACCGCCTCCGGCTCGCACCATGCCGATCTTCACCACGCCGACCTGCACAATACCGACCTGCACAATACCGATCTGCACAATACCGGCATGCTGGCCGCAGTCTTTATCCATTCCCCGCATCTGCAACATAAGATCCCTCTGGCGGCATTTGCCGCGAAATATCAACTCTCCCGGGCAGAAACACAGCTTGCCGAAACACTGCTCAGCGACTGCCACACACTCAACAATGCCGCCGAACATCTCGGAGTCAGTAAGCATACCGTACGCGCGCAAATAAAATCGATTTTCAGCAAAACCGGCTGTAGCAGCCAAGTCGAATTAATAAAAAAAATATTAACCAGCCCAAGCACTTTGATCTATGCACAAAGAAAATCAGACAGGCTGACTGAGTATAAAAAATACCGCGATGGCGATGATCGCTGCATGCGCCTGTATGATGGGCGCAAACTGGCATGGAAAGAATTCGGCAACCATGAGGGTAAGCCGGTTATCGTATTTCACAGCCTGACCGGCACGCACCCGGATTACAGCCTAGCCAAAGCAATGGGGATTCGCCTGATTGTACCGGAGCGCCCCGGCAGCTACGGCTCCGACCCCCTGCCTGATCGTTCATTTATGGACTGGCCGGGAGATGTTAAACAATTATTAAATCATCTGGCTTTGGATACCGTTTCAATCGTTAGTTTTTCGGCAGGAACACCCTACGCACTGGCTTGCGCCGCCAAAATACCCGAGCACATCGACAACATGGTGCTGGTAAACTGCATGGCCCCCATTCGTTCCCTGCAGGATCTGGATGGTATGCTTCCGCTCAACCGGACAGCCATGTCGCTGGCCTATCAATCGCCAACATTATTTATAGATTTCATGCGTGTATTTCTGGATGATCTAAAGCAGGATTCAGCAAGCTACTTTCGCAATATATCCGAACATCAGCCAAGTAACGATATTGCAATATTGGCTGATCAGAGCGTGCAGGAACACTTTATGCGCTCATTTCAAACGGCGGCCAAGGAAAATTTTCAGCAACTATGCGAAGAAATAAGTCTCTGCGCATCGAACTGGCCCATTGAACTCAGCCACTACAACAAACCTGTTTCCATCTGGCATGGGACAGCAGATCCGCTGGTTCCTCTGCCCATGGGTCAACGCATTGCCGAACAACTGAGAAAACCCGTAACCCATTTCATCGAAGGCGAGGGGAATTACCTTATATTCAATTACTGGCAAGCCATTCTGACTGAACTGGTAAGCCATCATTGAACGGCTTGTAGCCTTGCAAAAGTTTCAGCCGTTAGAGCCACTTGCAAAAGTCGTGAGCGGCGATTTTCGTCCCCACTCCGGCGCGATCTCGAAGTGGGATTGCAACTCATCCACCCAGACTTTTGCAAGTGGCCCGTTATACAAAAACTTATGTGCAAGCATCTGGCTCTTCCTGTGCATCAGCATGCTATCGGGACATGTATCAGCTGCCGAGGCAGGGGCTCGCGCTTATGCGAATGCACCTGTCGGCATGAATGTATTACAAACACTGTATTTCCAATCGGAAACCGGTAGCGGATCACTACGCTTGCGATCGCGGGCTGGTGTATTGCGTTACTACCACTATTTCGAGTTGCTTGGCCAAGGCGCGCTGATTGGCGGCTTTTTACCCTATGCAGGGGTAAATTTATCAGCACCCGCTTTGGGCATACATAAACGAGCTATCGGCATCAGCGACCCGACTTTGGTTATCGGCATGGATTTCTTTGGTGCTCCCGCGTTAACACGCAAACAATTCAAGAACTACAAACAAGATACAATTCTTGGCGGCAGCCTGCAAATTACCGCTCCACTGGGCCGCTATGATTCACGCAGCAGCTTAAATGTTGGCGGCAACCGCTGGATATTCAAACCGGAACTCGCTATATCACAAGCTGTCGGTAATTGGACTGTCGAGACATTCGGACATTACCATTTCTTTACCAGCAACAAGGCCTACCTCAGCAATTTGACACGCGAACAGCAAGGGCGCTGGGGTATGGATACTCATATTAGCTATACCATCATGCCCGGCATGTGGCTATCTGCTGATTACCTGCGCAAATGGGGCGGTGAAACCCGCATTAACGGCATTCCCCAACGCAATAAAGTCCGGGATACCAGCATAGGTTTTACTGCCAATATGGCCTTTTCTCCCGCCTACAGTCTTCAGCTCACCTACCGTAATGATATCACGACCCGTAGCGTCAACGAATCCCGCTCATTTATCCTGAAAGGCCAATATCTGTGGTGACAAGTACAATCGTACAATACTCATATATAAAACATCACCTTTCTACGCAGCACGCATCCGGACAATTGATTGCAGACAATCACTTGCAGACAATCGCTTGCATCAAAACAGGCATGCGTTAACGTCCGCTCAAACAGGATGCGTTTGAATTTTTTCTCGATTTTCTTCCGGAGGCTTCACCCGTGATACGCCAATTTTTGCGTCGGCATCTGCCGCTCATCGCGCTTTTTATGCTCGCCCTGCCAATATTCGGCTGGCTGCGCTGGCAGCCGCAGGCGTGGTTTGCCGCGCAATTGACGGAAAACAATCTGAGCGAAAAAATCACTTACGCCACAGTCGAAAAATCCTTTCCCGGCCTCGCTGTTACACAAGCAAGCATCCGTTTATCCGATGGCACACAGCTGGTTTTTGATCACCTGCTGCTGCAACCGGCAATGCTTACTTTATTAAGCGGCAAACCGGCACTTTTTGTCCGCGCCGAACGCGAAGGGCTGGTCGCCGAAAGCGAAATCTCTGTTGCCGACGAAAAACTCATCCTCAACGGGGCTAACATTCAAGCCGATGCCGGGAAACTGGCCGCCTTCGACCCGGGACTGCAATTGCTCGCACTCAAGGGAGAATTACAGCTTAACGGCACACTGCAACTGCGCCTTGCAGACGGCATGCCGTTGCAGGGGGATATTCAGGCAACATGGAATCAGGCTGCAACACTGCTGCTTCCTGTGCTGCAATCCGGAACCGTCCATGCCAGCCTGTTGTCAAAAAATGACGAAAAATTCGCGCCGATGTGGATGTGGGAAATCAAAAGCACACCGCAAAGCATCACAGGCAAGGGTAAAATAGTTACAAACGGAACCAACATCGAAAATTGGTTGCTGCGCGGAAATATCCACCTCAAAGGCGATGAAAAACCGGATGGAAATATCCTTTCCGGCACATTGGGCACGCCGCGTTGGCAATAAACCTGCTCCAGAACCGTTTGCTCCGGGCCTGTCTGATCTCGAACCGTCCGATCTCGAATAAACTCATCTCGAACCGTCTGATCTCGAACCGTCCGATCTCGAACCGTCCGATCTCGAATAAACTCATCTCGAACGGACTGCTATGCCTTAGCCTGCTGCTAACCCCTTCGCTGATTTACGCGGCGGAACCTCTCGCGACAGAATCTCCCGCAACGGCCCAGCATCTAGACCCGCTGCCCGTGCGCCAGATGAATCCGGCCATGTTGCGTTATCTTGATCCGCTTCCCGAATCGGCATGGCCCTCGTTAAAAACCGGCTGGCGATTTTCCTTGAACCAGCACTACAGCACCGTTTTTCTTGCTGACACACTTCCAAGCGCCAACAAATACATCGCCGATATGGAGATTTATGTCGCCGATATGGAAATTCGTAAACGCATGCAAGGCGCACGCGAGGCCAGTATAAATTTAACAGTTCTTCGCCCCAATGCCGGTATTTTCGACAGCTTTCTGCGCCAATACCACCGCGCCCTCGGCCTGCCCAACGGTGGTCGCGAATTGCGCCCGGATAATCAGTTTGCCTACCATTACGCTCAAGCTGGCGGCGTCAGACAATGGCAGGGAAAATCGCGCTGGGAGCTAGGTAATATTCAGCTGAAATTCCGTCAGGGTTTGAGCGCATCCGATGATTGGGCCGTGGCACTGTTAAGCAGCGTGCAACTGCCGACCGGCAACCGGAAACGCGGCTGGAATCACGGCGGCATTGATGCCGGTTTGGGTCTGGCCGCCGATTTTCAACGCGGTATATGGTCGCTGCATGGTGAAATCTGGCAAATTCATCCGTTTAAACGCAACGATAACGGCCTGCGCAACCGTGATTATGCACGCGGCACACTCACCCTCGGCCTGAATGCGCCGCTTTTCTCCATTCCACTGCAATGGCTGGTGCAGGTGCAAGGTGGTAGCTCCCCGTATCAAAGTGGCGTGAGCGAACTTGATCAGCAACCGTGGCTGGTCAGTTTTGCCGTGCGCTGGCACGATGAGAATCAGACATGGAGCATTGGTTTCGTCGAAAATATCTCTCAACGCTCAACGCAGGATTTCGGTCTGCTGCTCAGCACAAGCGTCGATTTTCCGGACTAACTAATTACACAGCGCCAATAGCTTCTGCCGATTTTTGTCGGCTGCGCAGCATACGCGTCATACCGGCGGCGGTGAGAATGCACCAGACTGCGAACAATGCACCGGGAAGTGCCGTTTCAGGCTGGAAGTGTTTTAAGGCCAGCGCAACACCCAAACCGGCATTCTGCATACCGACTTCAATAGACAATGTAATACGATGCGGAATATCAAAGCGAAACAAACCTGCGGCCAGCCAGCCGAATGCATAACCCAGCGCATTGAGCAAAATAACCAGGCCGACGACCAGCAGCGGCGTATCAGCGATGCGCGCCTGATTCACCGCCACCGCATAACTGCAAATGATAATAATCGCCAACGCCGCAATGCCCGGAGCAACCCGCTCCGCCTGCTCGCGAAATACCCCCAGATAACGGCGCAACAGCATGCCCAGCAATAACGGCAAGGCCACCGTCAACACAATCGTGCGCATCATCGGCCAGAATGGAATATCCATAAATACCTTACCGAAAAAATCTACCAGCAGCGGTGTAAGTAATGGCGAAAGCATCGTTGCCAACATCGTCATGGCAATGGAAAATGCAACTGCGCCACCAGCCAGATAGGTAATCACATTACTGGCCATCGCCCCCGGCGCACAACCGACGACAATAAAACCCAACGCCAGCATCGGTGAAACGCCCTGCCAGACAGCCAGCGAAGCAGCAGCAAAACCAAGCAGCGGCATGACCGTAAACTGGGTGAGAACACCAAGTGCAATTCGCTCCGGTCGTTTCAGCGCCGCGCGTGCTTCTTCGGGATGCAAAACCACGCCGAGGGCAAACATCGTCGCTGCAAACAGCCACAGAAAATAATCTTTAAAAAGAGCCACTTGCAAAAGTCTGGGTGGATGAGTTGCAATCCCACTTCGAGTGCGATTTTGAGTTGGAATGAGGTGAATGGTGGTTCCATT
>QILF01000140.1 GCA_003233235.1 Zetaproteobacteria bacterium | reverse complement strand
AACAATAAGTGTGAGGGGATCAGAGATGTATCTTTTTAAAAAGCGTTTTTGCAACTCGATTCGAATATCAGCGTCGTTCATTGTTCGAATATTGGCTTCTATATAGTTAGGTCGTCAAGGATATTGTGCTCGTATCTACAGATCATGGCTGAAAACAGACTGATAAATATAACTATGCGGCTGGTTTAACCCTCATCTAAAGCAGACCCGACACCGGAGAAACGCACGCCTGTTAGTTGTGCTATTTCGGATTTCCAGGTGGTCAAATCATCCACATTGAAATCAGACAGGCTGGCATGTCCGCAGGCGCGGGCCATGACTTGCATCAGGCTGACGGAGGCGCGCAGGAAGCGGTTTAATCGTTCTGCGGCTTCGTCTACCGGCAGGCGGGCGCGCAAATCCTGGCGTTGGGTGGCGATGCCGACCGGGCAGTTATTGGTGTGGCAGGCGCGCATGGCAAGGCAGCCAATCGCTTGAATAGCGCTATTGGCAATGGCGATGCCATCGGCTCCGAGGGCCAGTGCTTTGGTGAAATCGGCGGGCGTGCGCAAACCGCCGGTGACAATCAGGGTGATGTCACTGTTCCCGGTTGCATCAAGATGCTGACGCGCTCTGGCCAGTGCCGGAAGGGTGGGAACTGAGATATGATCGCGGAAAATCAGTGGCGCGGAGCCGGTTCCACCGCCGCGTCCGTCGAGAATGATGTAGTCCACACCGATAGCGATAGCGGCATCCAAATCTGCTTCGATGTGCTGGGCGGAGAGTTTGTAGCCAATCGGAATGCCGCCGGTACGCTGGCGTACTTCATCGGCAAAATCGCGGATGTCGTCGAGGCTGTTCCAATCCGAAAAGCGCGATGGAGACACGGCGGATTCGCCCGCTTTGAGACCACGCACTTCGGCGATTTTCCCTTGCACTTTGGCTCCGGGAAGATGCCCGCCGGTTCCGGTTTTTGCACCCTGACCGCCCTTGAAATGGAAGGCTTGAACTTTTTCGATTTTATCCCACGAAAAGCCGAATCGGGCGCTGGCCAATTCGTAGAAATAGCGTGAATTGGCCGCCTGCTCCTCTGCCAGCATGCCGCCTTCACCGGAACAGATCCCCGTGCCAGCCAATTCCGCTCCTTTGGCTAGCGCAATCTTGGCTTCTTCGGACAGCGAGCCGAAGCTCATGTCCGAAACGAATATCGGCATGTCGAGATGCAGTGGTTTTTTAGCGCGCGGGCCGATGATGAGTTGCGTGGCTACCGGTTCGTCATCAAGCAGCGGGAAACGGGAAAGTTGTGCGGTGATGAACTGTAAATCATCCCACATCGGCAACTGATTGCGCGGTACACCCATCGCTGCCGACGGGCCGTGCGCGCCGGTTTTATCCAGTCCGGAGGTCGCTAATTGGCGGATAAACCCGACATGCGGCTCTTCTGCAAGCGGCTGTGTGTCCTGAAATACGCCCTGATAACTGTTGCGGTAGAAGGGTTGCGGATGGCGCAGCTGCCAGTCGGCGATTTCGTCTTCATCCACCCAGATTTGGCCATCTTCAATCCAGTGATTGAATTTATTCAGGCGTTCGCGGTTGTTGTATTCGGAAATGCCGCTATCCAGCCGGTAATCCCAGTTATGTACGCCGCAAACCAGATTGTTTCCGGATACATGCCCGTCGCTCATCAACGCGCCGCGATGGGCGCAGCGACCATAAAGAACGGTGATTGCATCATCGTATTTCACCATCACCAAATCGACACTGCCGACCAGTGCATGGACGGGTTTTCTGTCCTGTAAATCAGCCAGTTCGGCAATGGCGATTTTTTTCATGTCGCTTCTCCCGTTCTTTTTAATATGCAAAACAGTGCTTTCGGCTGGAGTTCTATCGGGCCTTTAAAGCGACTGGTATGTGTTTCGACAAGTTCGAATCCGTTGGCAAAAAAGCCACGAATATCCGTCTCGTCATACCGTCCCGGTGGTCCCATTTCGCATGTTTCATCTTTATGAAAACATTTGAGCAGCAGAATGCCATCGTGGGCCAGCAGCCGTTTCGCCGTTGCCACGTAGGCTTGCTGATCGGCTTTTTCCGGAAAACAGTGGAACACGCCACGATCAACAATGACGTCGAACGGCCCTTGCAAACGGCTGTTCAACACATCATCTGTCTGGAAGGCGATATTCAATCCGGCTTTTTCGGCCCGTTGTTTTGCCGCCGCAATAGCACTGTTCGAAATATCGCTTGCTGTAACGTCAAATCCGCGTTGCGCCAGTGCCGCCGATTGTGTGCCGGGGCCGCAACCGAGATCAAGTATATGTCCGGCAGACAGTTTGTGTTGAGCCAGCACGTGTTGAGCCGGCACGTGTTGATCCGGCATGAGCTGATCCAGTGCGGCGCCGATGTCGGGATCTAAACCGGCATGAAACCACGGCAGGCTCTCGATGGGTGTTTCCTGATAACGCGCTTCCCAACCGGCCCCTGCCGGTGCTTGCCACGCTTGCTGCCAGCATCCGGCATGCACGATGTCAGTTAGCGGTTTGCGCGTTCTCGGGGCTGTTTCCGATGCTTGAAAATCATCGTCCAGTGTTTGCACATCACCGGCATGACCGAGCGCGGTGACGCTCATGACATGCATTTTCTCCGGCATGCCGAGAGCCTGTTTCAGTGCTTCGGCATCGAAGCCACCCATCTGGTGACTGGCCAAGCCGAGCGCCGCCGCTTGCAGGCACATGCAGATGGCGGCCTGACCGGTATCGTACTCAGCCCAGCGGTTGGCATTGCCGTTTTTCGTGAAAACCGGATCAGCGGCAGCAATAATCAGCAGCGGAGCCTGCTTTGCCCACAACTGATTCTTGGCAGCCAGACAGTCGAGGACCTTTTGCCATGCTGTTTCATCGCTAAAACGATCCGCAACGATAAAGTGCCACGGCTCCTCGCCAAAACAGGAAGGCGCCCAGCGTGCCGCCTCCAGACAAGTGGCGAGTTGTTCACTGTTTACCGGTTTATCTGCATCGAAAGCACGTGTGCTCCAGCGGTTTGCAAACAGGCGTTCGACGGGTGATTGAACATTCATGCGTTGTTGGGCCATATTTTCTCCTTTTGTATTTGTTAATCAGACGATAGGCAAATCAAAGACAAGTATTTCCGCCTGCCTGGTTCGGGTAAAGTCGAGTCTGGTCGCGGCATCAATGTAAGCACCATCGTCTGCGGACAAAGCATAACCGTTAAGTTTTGTTTCACCCCGGCAAAGATGCACATAAGCACAGCGACCATCGGGAATGTTATGATGGACATCCACTCCGTCGGCCCGTGCCAGATAGAGCGATGCATCCTGATGTATGCTCACCGAGCCGTTGCGTCCGTCTCCGGAAACTACGCAGCAAAAATCACCCTGCAACTCGGTATCGTCGAAACGTTTCTGAGCGTAATCCGGTTTATAACCCGAGCGATCCGGCACAATCCAGATTTGCAAAAAGCGGGTGCGTTGGTCTTCGCTAGGATTAAACTCGCTGTGCGTAACCCCGCTCCCGGCACTCATGCGCTGCACTTCACCCGGGCGAATGATCGAACCATTGCCCATAGAATCACGATGTTCCAGTTCACCTTCCAAGACCCAGGAGACAATCTCCATGTCGCGATGTGGATGAGTGCCAAAACCTTTGCCGGGCTCAACCGTATCGTCGTTAATCACGCGCAATACCGAATGCCCTGCGTGGATCGGGTCGTGATAATCGGCAAAGGAAAAAGTATGCCAAGAATGCAGCCAGCCGTGTTCGGCATGACCGCGCTCCCCTGCTTTGCGTATTCGCATGTTATCCTTCATTACAGTTCGGTGTGCGAGCCGTCGCAAAAGGGCGGGTTTTTCGTACGTTTGCACAGGCACAGTGCCACGGTCTTCTTTTCGGTAATTTCGATGGTTTTCGGGGTGAATTCAGTGCCTTCATGCGAACCGTCGCAAAACGGTTGATTGGCCGATTTCCCACAACTGCACCAGTAGTAAGTCCCGGGGTCCAGTTCGATCACGGCGGGCGCTTTGGCTGCGTTTTTTGCTTCGTTCATATCATTCTCCTTAAAATAATTTTGTGCGCAGGCCTTCGATGGAAAGAAATAATTCCACATTTTCAGCTACCGCTCCGAGCATGCCGGATTTCTTTAATTTATAGTCGGACAGGTGCAGCGTTGTGTGCCCCTCGAAACCGCGACGGTATCCGCCCCACGGATCGGGGCCGGTGCCGATTTGGCGGATCTGAATAGCCACGTCTTTGCTGACACCATGCAATTTCAAAATTCCGTGGATAATACCTTTGTTCTTGCCGGTCGGTTCATAAGAGGCGCTGGTGAAGCTGGCTTGCGGATAGTTGGCAACATCAAAAAAGTCGTCACTGCGCAGGTGTTTGTCACGCTCGGCATGGTTGGTGTCGATGCTGGCCATGTCGATATTGATCACAACGCTGTTTTTTTCCGGTTTCCTTTCATCGTAAGCGAAATGGCCATCGAATGTGCGGAATGAACCGAGCAGCCAGCTATAACCGAGATGTTTTATTTTGAACTGGATGAAAGCATGCTGGCCCTTGATATCAATGTCGTATTGTTCAGCCATCGCGGTTGTAGACAGACCGAATATGAGGAACAATGCTGCGCCTAAGCGGCTGATTTTCATGATGTTTTCTCCTTGTGTGTGGTGTTTGTATTCGGCGGGATTCCGAGCATACGGGGCAGGGTCGCATCTCTATCTACAAGATGGTGTTTCAGGCTGGCAGCAGTATGGATGGCGGCCAATCCTATCAACGCCCATGCGCTTACAAGATGTAGCTGACCGATGAAATTCACCTGTTGTTTCTCGAAGCTGAACAGCGCAGGTATGGCAAACCAGCTGAATATTTCAATGCCCTTGCCCTCGGCAGTCGGGATGAAATAACCAGTTAGTGTGATGGCGAACATCAACAGATAATGTGCGCGGTGGGTGGCCAGTGCGACAATCTTTTCCCATGCCCGGCCTATCAGTTCCGGGCGTTTGTTTGCCAGCCGCCAGCCGAAGCGGAACAGGAGAAGAATCAACAGCAACATGCCGATGGATTTGTGCAGTTCCGGTGCACGATGATACCACGCATCATAATAATCCAACGTCACCATCCACACGCCGAGTGCGAACATGGCGAAAATACCCAGTGCCATCAGCCAGTGGATGCAGATGGATACCCAGCCGTAGGTTTCGACGGTGTTTTTCAGCATGCCAGACCTTGATAGAGAAGTTGAATCAGGCGGCCAAGGTCGGCTTCCAGTTGTGGTAGCGAATTATATTTCAAATTGACGGGATTGTTGTAGCGCAGCGCTGCCTGATGGATGTCGTAGGCGGTTTGACCGGCATCGCAGTCGGCAAAACGGTTCTGTTCGATACCGCGTTCGATAATTTTGGTCAGCGCGGTGATGATGCGTTGTTCGAATTCCAGCAGCAGGTCGCGATGGTTCATGTTAATGAGGGCCATCATATCGAACAGGTGGCGAGTACCGGCAAAATGCGCATGTCCAATACGCAAGCGGGTGGTCAGGAAAGCGGTGAGGGCATCCAATGCATCGGGTTCTTTGGCGGCGGCTTCAATGCCTGCATCGAGTTTAGTTTGTAGCTGGCACTGCATGCTGGCCAGTGCAATGGCTTCCTTGTTTTTAAAATGCCGATACAAATTCCCGACACTCATCGCAGCATCGGTAGCGATTTCGGCCATGGTTGTTTTGTTATAACCGTAATCGGCGAAACGGCCTTCTGCGGCAGCGAGAATGCGGGTGCATGTGTCTGACATGAGCGCATATTACTAAAATGAATAATGAATGTAAAGGTTAAATATTCATTTTAGCTGCGGGCGTGGATTGGGCTGATTGAAATTCAGCAGGTGTTCCTTGTCCGCTTGTGGTGTTTGTTGTTTATGCGACCTATTGTGAATCAGGCCAGTTTGTCATCGGCAACGTGATAATTCGGGTCTTCCCCGATATTCACTTCCACCAGTTCGGCGGCAGTGGTGAGTAGCTTTCTGCATTCCGGACTGAGGTGAATCAGATGCAATTTTTTACCGGCTTTTTTGTACCGTTCTGCAAGATTGTCAATCGCTTCTATCGCCGAATGGTCGGCAATACGTGACATCGCACAGTCGATATACACTTCATCCGGGTCAGCTTCGGGTTCAAATAATTCGTGAAAACGATGAATCGAAGCAAAGAAAAGCGGCCCGTGCACGCGGTAAACACACGAGCCATCCGCATTGTCCTCTTTAATGACGTAAATATGCCGTGCCTGCTTCCAGGCGAATACCAGCGCGGTTGAAATCACACCGATAATGACGGCTGTTGCCAGATCGGTGAATACGGTGACGACGGCAACCAGAATACCGACAATGGAATCCTCGGGTGGGATTTTTTTGAGCAGATTGAAGCTGCCCCACTCAAACGTGCCAATCACCACCATGAACATCAGGCCGACCAGTGCGGCTACCGGAACCATGGCAATCAGGCCGGAAGCAAACATGATGAATACCAGCAAAAACAGAGATGCAGCAATGCCGGAAAGATTGCGAAGACCACCGGAGGAGACGTTAATCATCGTCTGACCAATCATCGCGCAGCCGCCCATGCCGCCGAAAAAGCCGTTCACGATATTGGCTATTCCCTGACCGATGGAAACGCGATTTCCCTGCCCGCGACTACTGGTCATTTCATCTACCACGGTCATGGTCAGTAGCGATTCAATCAGCCCGACGCCAGCCAGAATTACGGCGTAAGGCACGATAATCCAGAGCGTTTCCCAATCAATCGGGACAGAAGGAATGTGGAAGGCCGGGAAGCTGCCGCTTATATCGGCGATGTCACCAACTGATTTGGTATCCAGTCCGCCAAAAATTACAATAAGGCTGATGGTGATAATTGCCGCCAGACCGGCTGGAATCGCGCGCGTGATTTTGGGCAGCAGGAACATAATTGCCATGGTCAAAGCAACCAGCCCGAGCATGGTGAACATCGGCGCACCGGATAGCCAGTGCATGATACCATTTGCATCTTTTATCTGAAATTGCTCCATTTGCGCTAGAAAAATCACAATCGCCAACCCGTTGACAAAACCGAGCATCACCGGATACGGAACCATGCGGATGTATTTGCCGAATTTCATTCCGCCGAAGACCATTTGCAGGATACCGGTCAGCACAATTGTGGCAAAAAGATATTCCACGCCATGCTGCGCAACCAGCGCAACCATGACTACCGCCATGGATCCGGTGGCGCCGGAAATCATGCCCGGTCGTCCGCCGACCAGCGATGTGACCAGCCCCATCAGGAACGCGCCGTATAATCCGACCAGCGGATTTACACCGGCGACAAAAGCAAAGGCTACCGCCTCCGGTACCAGCGCAAAGGCGACGGTTAATCCAGAAAGAATATCGTCCTTGGCACGGGCGGCGTGATTGTAATAAATCTGAAACATGGAAACTCCTGCGATTTGCGAAGGCGCACCCTATAGTGACGCGTTCGTATCTCAACCCGATGTACTTTGCGTGATATAGATTTGCGCGAGATGAATTTGCACGAGATGGCATCGCCATTGCCCGTAGAACGAATCACGGATATGTTGAGCCACTTGCAAAAGTCGTGAGCGGCGATTTTCTTCCCCACTCCGGCGCGATTTTGAGTTGTAATTTCGGCAAATGGAACCACCATTC
>QILF01000060.1 GCA_003233235.1 Zetaproteobacteria bacterium | reverse complement strand
TTGGCCACTGCCAGTCCTGCACTCGCGCGCCTTGCCGCACATCCCGCCAGTACTCGCTGATAGTGCGCGCTTCTACGGGATAGGACACTAGACAAGTAAAACACGGATTGGCAACGATGATTGTTACACAGGGTCATCAATCCAGAAGTTGACGCATCGCACGGCTTAAAGCATCAAGCTGCACCGGCTTGGTTAAGGTTTTGCTGTTTGACATATTTTCAGCACCATACAGCACATGTTCCTTATCGTATCCCGTCATAAAGATTACCGGTACATCGGTGTTAATCTCCCTGATGCATTTGGCCAGTGGCATGCCGCCCAAATATGGCATGACCACGTCCAGAAGGACCATGGCAACCTCTTCCCAGTGTGTTCTGAATATTTCAATGGCTTCCAAGCCATCTTTTGCCTGCAATACCCGATAACCAATGCTTTCTAAAACTTCAGCATTTGTCTCACGCACAAGCTGTTCATCATCAGCGAGCAGAATCAGTTCGCCATGCCCGTTTGCAAACTTTTTTTCCAACGATGTGGAGGCAGCAATCGCTTTTTTATTCAGTAGCGGTATATAAACGTGGAAACTTGAACCTTTGCCTTCAATACTAGCCACTTCGACAAACCCATGATGGGTTTTTATTGCGCCAAAAACCATAGATAAACCAAGGCCGGTTCCTTTACCTTGTTCCTTGGTCGTGAAAAAAGGTTCAAAGATATGCTCTGTCTGCTGTTCCGACATGCCGGAGCCATTATCTTCAACACTCAGATGCGCATAGCAGCCTGTGTTGAAATAGGAATGATTTTCAGCAAATGCGTCATCGGCATGAAACGATTCAAGCTTGATCGCAATACTTGGTGCATCCACATGCTCAACCGCATCCCGGGCATTGTTGATCAGATTAATAAGCACTTGGTGGAGTTGGGTTGTATCGCCCTCAATGTGCAATTGTTCAGCACAAACATCTTTATGCACGGCGATATTTTCAGGCACGGATGTGTGAATAAATTTGAGGGTTTCTTTAATAAAGGAGGTTAGTGGTATTTCTTCCATACTGACCATGCCTTTACGAGCGAAGGTTAGCAATTGACTGATCATATCGGCGGCACGAAGAGAAACCTGTTCAATCTTGCCCAGCCTTTTTACCACACAGGGCAGTTGTTTGGCCTCATGTTTAGCCAAGTAAATGTTACCGGTAATACCGGCTAGGATATTGTTGAAATCGTGGGCAATTCCACCGACTAACGTACCAATAGCTTCCATCTTTTGGGCCTGATGGAATTTATCTTCCAACTCTGCCTGCTCGGTTAAATCCCGTTTTATACCAACGAAATGTGTGATTTCACCTTCTGTATTGAATACAGGTGCAATAGATAGTTCCGCAGGGAAAAATTCGCCATTCTTACGCCGGTTTATCAAACGTGATTGCCATGATTTACCGTTTGTGATGCCAGTCCACATCTTTTTATAAAAAGAGGCGTCATGTTCGCCGCTTTTCAGTATAGAAGGCTTATTCCCAATGGCTTCTTCCGCTGTATAACCGGTGATGCGGGTAAAAGCTGCATTAACAAACTCAATGCTTCCCTGCCGGTCTGTAATCGTGATGGCATCATTGGCGCATTCGACAGCCTGAGTTAATAACTGTGCTTTTTCTTCTGCTATCTGCAGTTGCTGTCCAACCCGTTTCTTCTCGGTAATGTCATGCATAATGCTGTAAATGCGATGCACATGGTGATTCGCATAAATGGATAGGTAACTATTGAACACGTGCGCAATGCACCCCGACTTTTGCATAATACGCAATTCCACATGCTTGGTTTCATCTTTACAGGCCTTCTGAAAACTGTTGCGTGCAGAGGCGATGTCTTCAGGATGAATGAGGTATTCAAAGTTTTTGCCAATCAAATCCTGTTGTTTGTAACCGCTTAAGCGGCAAAATGCCTGATTGACATCAACAATATTTCCATGCACATCATAACTCACCACGGCATTAGGGTTTTGCACAAAAAAAATGGAAAAACGCGCGTGTTCATATTGCAGATCCTGATCCTGCCGTGTGACCATTGAGCGTAAATAACCAACATAATGCTCTTCAATACGGCGCGCAATATCGGTTTGGCTGATCAGTCCGGCCAGACTGCCGTCGGCGTTGACCACAATCAGATGGCGCAATTTCTCCTGCTGCATGATTGCGTTGGCCTGCGGAATAAATGTCCCCGAATCCGTTGTCCGAACAGGGTGGCTCATGATGTTTGTAAGCGTGGTATTTTCCAATATATCGGTGCTATATAAACGGGTAATATCCCGCTCGGTGATAATACCGACAGGTTTGTTGTGGTCGGTAATAATCACACAGCTGATACGTTTTTCAGTCATGACCTCAAGTGCATGTTGTATACTATCGTCAGGGTTCAGGGTGCAGATATTTTTGGACATAATATTGGCGACCTGTTTCAGCTCGATAAAATATTCAATACTAAGCCCACCCAGAATATTGGTCAGTGTTGTCAGGCCTGTAATCAGGCCAGCATCGTTCACCACGACCATATGGCGTATTTTTTTGCTGTTGAGCAGGTCGTATACTTGGAAAATATTGGCATCTTCGGTGACCGTAATCACTGGTGCAGTCATCACATCCTGAACTTGCAATTGTTCAGGATCGGTGTGTTGGCAGGCCAGACGAACAATGTCCCGTTCGCTTAATACGCCTAACGGTTTGCCGGATTCGGCGATGATGAGGAAACTGATCTTGCGCTGCTGCATAGTGAATACAGCCTGTTTAAGCTGGCAATCGGGTTCAACCGAGATCACGTTCCTGGTCATCAGTTCGCTAATCTTAGATGCTTCCATTCTTACCCCTGAGCCACTTGCAAAAGTCGTGAGCGGCGATTTACTTCCCCACTTCGAGTGCGATTGCAACTCATCCACCCAGACTTTTGCAAGTGGCTCTCCTGATGATATTTACAAAAAATGTCGATTAGAATATAAAACATAGCGTTGGAATCTGGAAGTCTAAAGTGAAAGTTCCCGTTTTTTCAGAAATATAAACGCCCCATTTAGAGTCTGTTAACACTAATGCTGCCGGATGGCAGCGTTGATGAACGTGGAGGTGATACCTGACAGGCAGGCAGGAAACAGGACAACAGGCAGCAATATTGAAGCCCGTATCAAACAAGAGAATGTTACATATTTACTTTGCATTGGCAGCTTGAAAGAATCGGCATAAATTCAGGTTCTGGCATACACATCGAACAGGCGATTGTGTTCATCCAATGCGTAGCGGTCGGTCATGCCTGCGATGTAATCGGCAATCACACGGGCTTTTTTTGTGTCGTTTTCTGCATGTTTCAGGCGTGCGGTTGCGGTGCTTGGCGGCAGCATGGCGGGGTTGTCCATGTAGGCGATAAAAAGTTCTTGTATCACCCGTCCGGCCTTGCTGGCCATGCGAACCACGCGGTAGTGATGATACATATTGCGGAACAGAAAACGTTTGAGTTCGGCATTCATCTGACGGGTTTCTTTGGAAAAAGCGACCAGTGGTGTAGCGCAATGTCGCACATCATCGAGATTCTGGATGCGATGCTCGGTGATGCGTGCTGTTGTTTCCTCAATCGCATCCAGAATCAGAAAATTAATCATGCGGCGAATGGTTTCCTGTACCGCCATGTGTGTTGGAATATCCGGTAGTTCGGCGGATATTTGCTCGTAATGCATGCTGAAAAGCGGTACTTCACGTAAATTTTCGAGATTTAGAATGCCGGCGCGAAAGCCGTCATCCACATCGTGGTTGTTATAGGCGATTTCATCGGCCAGATTGCCCATTTGCGCCTCTAGCGTTGCCTGCTCGTCGAGGTGGTATTCGGCGAGGTCGGCATTCTTGGGTAAATCGTGCGGCGAAGCGTGTTTGGCGATGCCTTCGCGCATTTCGTAGCTGAGATTGAGTCCGTTGAAGGCGGCATAACGGCGTTCCAGTTTTTCCACGACGCGCAAGGACTGGCGGTTATGTTCAAAGCCACCGTAAGGTTTCATGACCTCATCCAGCGCGTCCTGACCGGAATGTCCGAATGGCGTGTGTCCGAGATCGTGAGCCAGCGCGACACCTTCGGCCAAATCCTCATGCAGGTGCATGGCGCGGCAGATGGAGCGGGCAATCTGTGCGACCTCGATGGAATGGGTCAGGCGGGTGCGGTAATGATCACCTTCGTGATTTACGAATACCTGTGTTTTGTATTCCAGCCGCCGGAATCCGGTACAGTGAATAATGCGGTCCCGGTCACGTTGAAAAACACTGCGATTCTGCGCTGCCGCTTCTACATAACGTCGGCCACGCGATTGTGCAGAGTGGCAGGCATACGGGGCGAGCGTATCTTCATAATCGGGTAAGCTCATTGGCGGATTGCGATTGGCGGTGTGCTTGCAGACATCATGGCAACGGCTTCGCGGGCTGCCGTTGCCGGGTCGTCAGCGCGTAAAATAGGGCGACCGACAACAAGGTAATCCGCACCTGCCGAAATGGCGGCTGCCGGGTCGGCAATGCGTTGTTGGTCGTCCGTGCTTTGATTTCCCCAGCGGATACCCGGCGTGACGGTAAGAAAATCATCGCCACAGGCTTGTTTGATAGCAGCGACTTCGTGAACGCTGCATACCACGCCGTCGAGGCCTGCTTTTTGGCTTTGTTCGGCGCGTTGCACGGCGGTTTCACGTGCTTTGGCAGGCGGCATAGGGTCGCTGGTCAGGACGGTGACGGCAATGAGTTTCATGTTCGGGAAATCGTTAGCGGCATGGGCTGCCGCGCGCATCATCTCCGGGCCGCCGGCGGCATGGATGTTGGTCATGTGTACGCCGAGATTGCCCGCGCTAACAATGGCTTCAGCGACGGTGTTGGGAATGTCGTGAAATTTCAGATCAAGGAAGACATGGTGTGTTTGCAATATTTTGCGGACCAGTTCCGGGCCGCTGGCGACGAACAGTCGCAGGCCGATTTTGAACCAGCCGACATTGCCAGCCAAACGCTGCGCCATCGTTATCGCATCGTCTTGTCCGGGGACATCGAGCGCCACCATCAGTCGATTTTTCACGTCGTTTCTTTCTCCCTTATCGGGCGCATTGTGCCCCATTCGTGGCATTGCGGGCATTGCCAGCGCATTTCAACAAATTTAACACCACATTCAACGCAGGCGACGTTTTTTTGTGTGCTTTGCCATTTTCTGCTGGCGTGAGCGAGCGGATCATCATCGTCGAGCAGAGCCTTCAAATGCAAGCAGGCGGACAGACTTTGCGGTTCGAATTGCATCTCCGCCATCAGTTTTCGGGCCGCCGACACATCATGTTCGTTGCGGATAGCCCTGATCCAGGCCAGTGCTAATAATTCATCATGCTTTTCCTGCCAGCACTGCATGAGAAATACCTTTCCGTGGCTCTCGTAGGCGCCGGGATTGGCGACCAGCATGGGAATCATGAGCGGCAGGTAGTGCGGAGCGGCAGCATGTAATTGTTGCATGCTGCCGATGGCTGTTTCGGCATGGGCGCGTTTTAAATCAATTTCAGCAAATAGCATATGCGCTGCTGCACAGGCGGGATCGCGTTCGATGGCCTGTTGCACAAGCGCAAGCGCTTTTTCTTCGTCGCGTTTGGCTAGCTTCTGGCGGGCCATTTCAGTCAGCAGGTAGGCATGATGCAATGAAGAGGACGTGCCACGCACCTGATCCAGACGTTGCAGAAGTTCCTCGGCAATTTCCCATTCGCGTCCTTGTTCACGAATACGCAGGCTGGCTTCCAGCGCTTGAATATGTGCCGGTTGCGCATTGAGGATGCGTCCGAATTGCTGCAAAGCGCGTCCGAGCAGGCCGCCCGCCTGAAAATCTACGGCCAGAGCCAGTTGCGCCTGCATATGCAAATGGTTGGGAAGATCCGGACGGGCGAGTAAATTTTGATGGATGCGTACAGCGCGACCGAATTCGCCCTTGTTACGGAACATTTCGCCAAGTGCCAGATATACCTCGGCGGTTTCGGTTTGCAGTTTGGCAACATGCACCAGTTCTTTCAGGGCGCGATCCGGTTCATCGGAGAGCAGGAAATTAATACCGCGCAACAGCGGCGGAATACGTGCATCTTCCTGCTCGGGATTCGAATTCCCCTGATTTCCCTGCTGTTTCCAGACCACCCAGATGAGAACAGCGCAAGCTGCCAGAACGGCGGCGAGAAGAATGGCGTTGGTCATGTTTCGTCTTGCAGCGGGAGATTGCGCAGATTATTGACCTCGGTTTGCAGTAGCGTATTTTCCTGGCGTAGCCGGTCAATTTCAATTTTGTGTTTTCTGCGCGAGAAGCTAAGCGATAAGATTCCGCCGCAGAAACCGAGAATAAAGGTAATAAAAATAGGTACATACAAAGGCACGCTGCCCGATGTAAGGTTGGCAAAAGCAACGGTTATTTGTGTTTCATTGGCGGCTGCGAACATCGTCGCAAGCGTGGTCAGAATGACCACCAGAAGGGCGTTAATCCAATTCATGCTATTCCTCCTCTAGGGAAGTGCTGAATAAAGCTGATTCGAAAAGGCTGCAATGAAAAATGAGCGAGTTCAAGGCAAAGATTGCAATCCATAGCACCGCTATGGCTAAAACCTTTAACGCGGAAGTCGTTTATTTTACATGCAGCACTACGAATCATGGTTTGTTCAGCACCTCCCTAGGGAACCGCTGATCAAAGGGGTTTTGAGCAGATCTCATTTTCTGTACTCGTTTTTTTCGGATTTTGCCCATGATCGGAATATATTTCGGCCATTTTGGTTGAACTTTTCGTTGTTACTTCCCTGTTTGGGATATTTTAAGCGCACCACTCCCTCAAGCCTCTACCAATTGTTGTCTGAGCATGTAAATGTTGGCCAAGCCAACCAGTAAGTTTACTTGCGATGCGTTTTTCTCAAGGCCCCTATATCGAGTTTTCTGAAAACCAAACTGCCTTTTGATAACCCTGAACACATGCTCTACACGCGCCCGAACAGAGGACTGCTTGCGATTACGTTTTCTTTGGCTGCTTGAGAGGTTTTTACTGCCTTTACGTTTGTCATTCACGCACCAGCGTATGCCCATATGTCGAGCCCCTCGTCTATATGAATCACTACTGTATCCTGCATCTGCAAAGATAACCTGATCATCTTCTCTCAATAGCTTTGGAAGCTCCGTAATGTCAGCTACATTGGCCGCCGTGGTGGTAACACTATGCACGGCTCCTGAATCAACATCAGCGCCAATATGAATCTTCATACCAAAATACCATTGATTTCCTTTGCGCGTCTGATGCATATCGGGGTCACGCGCCTTATCCTGATTCTTGGTTGAGCTGGGAGCATGGATAATCGTGGCATCTACCATCGTCCCTTGCGAGACCAGTAAACCCTGGCTTTTTAGATGCCCATTGATTGTCTCCAAAAGCTTTGCTGTCAGCTTGTGTTTTTCCAACAGATGCCGAAATTTAAGAATCGTTGTTTCATCCGGCAAAGCATCAAGCACGCTGTTAAATCCTGCAAACCGGCGAATGCTCTCAACCTCATACAGGGCATCTTCCATCTGACGATCCGAGTAGCTAAACCAGTGCTGCATGCAGTGAATCCGAAACATCGTCTCCAGGCTCTTGGGCTGGCGACCTTGTTTGCCTGATTTGGGATAGTGAGGCTCAATCAAAGCAATCAAATCTAACCAAGG
>QILF01000047.1 GCA_003233235.1 Zetaproteobacteria bacterium | reverse complement strand
CCATGCACAGCTTGGCGCAATTGGCCGAGAGCGTGCAAACATCCTATGAAAGCTATCAATTCCACCGCATTCATCAGGAAATTCATCATTTCTGCTCGGTGGAACTGGGCGGATTCTATCTTGATGTGATAAAAGACAGGCTGTATTGCGATGCCGCCGATTCCAAACGCCGCGCCTCGGCGCAATCCACCTTGTACGATATTGCCGATGCACTGATTCGCCTGATTGCACCGATTTTACCATTCACATCCGAAGAAGCGTGGGAATATCTGCCACAATCGGACAGCGCCAGCATCCATTTGCAAACCTTTGCCGGAATCTCCGATATTACCGTGGATGCAAATGCATGGGCGGCCTTTTTCGCCATTCGTGAACAGGTGAATTCAGCATTGGATCAGGCCAAAAAAGACAAAGTCGTCGGTTCGTCCATCGCCGCGCAAGTCACCGTTGCCGGACTGGATAGTAGTTTTTCCGAAGCTCTCGGCGAAACCTGCGAACAACTGTTCATCGTCGCCAAAATTCAACATGGCGATACGATTAAAGTCGTCGCCGACAACGGAACCAAATGTCCGCGCTGCTGGAATGTCGGTACACCTGCACAACCGCAGCATGCTGTTCACAATGAATTGTGTGCGCGCTGTTTTGAGGTCGTGAACGGATAGATACGCTTGCGTACAGAACTAAGGACATGTACGCTTACGGTGCTATTCGCAGGAGGACATGATGGAAACGATGAGCTACACGACATTTCGCAACCACTTGGCCTCGGCGTTGGATAAGGTGAATGCGAATCACACGCCGGTTCTTATCACCCGGCAGAATGGCGATCCTGCTGTGGTTCTGTCATTCGATGACTTCAAATCTTACGAAGAAACTGCATATCTGATGTCCAGCACAAAAAATGCGCAACGCCTCAATCAGGCCATTGAACAACTGGAAAACGGCAACGGTTCGGAGAAGCGCCTGATCGAATCGTGAAACTGATTTGGGCAGAAAATGCATGGGTAGATTGTCTTTATTGGCAGCAGCACGATAAAAAGCTGCTGAAACGCATCAACAGTCTGCTCAAAGATATTCAACGGCATTCGCATACCGGCATTGGTGCACCGGAACCTTTGCGACATCAATGGTCCGGCTACTGGTCGCGGCGCATCACCAAAGAGCATCGGCTGGTTTATAAGGTTGTCGAGGATGCGATCCTGATTGCCCAATGCCGCTATCATTATGGTTAATGATTCCAATATGGGTTATGCATGGCTGGCTCAGCTAAAAAAAACGCACCCCGCGTTAAAATTGCTGGCCGCGCAACATGCGCCACTGATCATAGCATTTCTATATCAGGTATTTATTGTTCCGAACCAGCGTGCCATGTCTTTGTCCAAAGCCGTGCAGGCACTGGATGAGTTGTTGCATGCACTGCATGAAGGTCATGGTGAAACGTTATTTCCCAAATCCGCAAAGCAGTATATTGACGACTGGTGTGGGGGTGATTCACCTTTTTTGAGCATGCGCTTGCCGGAATATGGCAGTGACGAACCTGAATTGGATTTATTGCCATCGGTAGAAAAAGCCATCGAATGGGTGCGTAGTCTCGAAGAGAAGCAGTTTGTCGGCACTGAATCCCGGCTGCTAACCATTTTCCGCCTGTTGCAAGAGCTTGTACAGCAAACCGAAGAAGACCCGGAGCTGCGCATTGCCGAGCTTGAGCGTCAGAAAGTGGTATTGGATGAACAAATTCAGCAGATTCGCAATGGCAGAATTGATGCCTTGGACAGTACCCGAATCCGCGAGCGTTATTTTGAAATTGAGGATACCGCACGCCGTCTGCTTTCCGATTTTCGTCAAGTGGAAGAAAATTTCCGCAAACTGGATCGTAAAACCCGTGCCAAAATTGCTACCAGTGATGCGGTACGTGGTTTGTTACTGGATGATATATTTCATGATCAGGATGCGATTCGCGATAATGATCAGGGCAAAAGCTTTCGCGCTTTCTGGGAGTACCTGATGAATCCCGAACGTCAGGATGAGTTGGATGCTGTGATTAGAAAAGTGCTGGCATTGGATGATATTACTGACATCGAATCCTCAACGTCGCTGGCGGATATGCGCGTGAACCTGCTGGATGCCGGAGATAAGGTTTATCGAACGCAAAGCCAGCTATCCGCACAACTACGTAAATTTCTCGATGATCACACCTATCTGGAAAATAAGCGCATTGCCGCCATGATTGGTGACATTGAAAAGCATGCAGTTGAACTGCGTGATCACTTGCCGATGCATACACCAACCGCATATCTGAATGCGGTCAAAGTTGATATTGATTTAACCATGTCACGCCCGTTGTTTCGGGTCAGCCAGACACCGCACCTTGAAGTCGATATACTGGAGTTGGGTGCAACGAATATGGATATGTCGCTGCTGCATGCGCAGCATTATGTCGATAAACTGCTGTTGCGCGATCATATTCGCTCGGCTTTGCAACATCGCTCACAGATCACACTGGCCGAGTTGTGTGAATTATTCCCGCCAGAGCAGGGTGTGGCAGAAATCATGACCTATCTACATATGGCCTGCGATGATGCCAGTGAGAATAACTCAGCGGTCATTGACAATGAGCAGCAGGAATCCATTGTACTTATTGAAACAGGGCGGATGGTGAAGATGCCACAGGTGATTTTTATGCGGGAGAAAAACGGGTGAACAACAGTGAAACAATAGCAACGACTAGATATCCACCTGAAATATCCGCCGTGCTGGTGACCTTGTTCAAAGGCGTGATTTATCAGGATAAGCGCGAATTGTGGCGTAGTTTGTTGGATTATCGCAGCAACGTGTCGGCTTATGTGGCTGTGTTAGGGCTGGAAGTGTTTATTGATGAGGCGGAAGGGTATGCTTTTTTAAGACAGCAGCAGAACACTGATGATAGCGATGAAAAACACGCCATACCGCGTTTGATGGTACGTCGGCAACTACCGTATGCCGTAAGTTTATTGCTCATTCTTCTGCGGAAACGCCTGCTGGAGGCAGATGCTGCGGGCGATACGTTGCGCGTCTCTATATTTCGCCGTGAGATCATTGAGATGATGCGTGTGTTTATGCCGGAAAAAGCCAATGAAGTGAAGTTGCTCAAGGATATTAACTCCTGCATTAACTGGGCTGATAAGATTGGCTTCCTGCGTCAGCTCAAAGGGCAAGATGAGCAATACGAAATCTGCCGTATCATCCGTGCTTTTATTGATGCCGAATGGTTAGCGGATATGGATGATATTTTGCAAGAGTACGCTGAACATGTCGCAGAGTAAGTTGTCCAAGTCTTCTATCTGCGGCTTCTGTTTGCAGCGCGTCGAGGTGTTGAACTGGGGTACGTTTCATAAGCGTGTGTGGGCTGTGCCAGTGGACGGAAAAAATGCATTGCTGACCGGGGAAATCGGCTCGGGAAAATCTACGCTGGTCGATGCGATTACCGCTTTGCTGGTTCCGCCGCGCCGCATCACGTTTAACAAAGCTGCAGGTGCTGAAGGACGGGAACGTTCGCTCAAGTCCTATATTCGCGGTGAATATAAATCATTGCAGACCGAACAGATGCATACACGGGCGGAAGCATTGCGTGATGATCATGGCTATTCGGTGATTCTGGCGCAATTTCATCATGCTGGTATGGATGAAACATTGACGCTGGCGCAGGTGCTTTGGATTTCTGAGGGAAAACATGACCAGTTTTTTATGATTTCAGACACGGCGTTAGCCATCGCCGCAACCTTTTCGGGACGCGAAGGTACTGTGTTTGATCTGAAAAAGGCGCTGAAACGGTCGCCGGGTATTGAAATTTTTGAAAACTTTAAATCCTATGCCATTTCTTTTCGCAAAAAGATGGGCATTCGCCATGAAAAGGCGCTGGAACTGTTTAATCAGAGCATCTCCATGAAATCGGTGGGTAATCTCACCGGTTTTGTACGTGAACATATGCTAGAGCCGGGATATTTGATGGCGCGGGTCGATGCACTGAAACGCGATTTTGATAATCTGAATCAGGCGCATGCAGCGGTAGTCAAAGCCCGCAAACAGATTGAGATGCTGGAGCCACTTGCCTCGCTGGCCAAAGAATATGAGGCATTGCAGGCACAGGTTGCGAAATTGACCGGTTGCCGCGACAAATTGGAAACATGGATTGCCGATCAGAAGATCGGCTTGTTGGTTCAACGCCAACATAAACTGGAAGAGCAACAGCGGCGAGAACAGGCGCGGCTGGAATCCTTAAACCGCGAGCTTGCCGAGCTGCGTGTTCGCGAGCAACAACTGCGTCAGAGTATTGATGACAACGGTGGTCGCCGCATCGTGGAACTAGAGGCGGAGATGGCGCGCTTGGACAAAGAGCGTAAGCGTAAACAGGCTGAGGCGGCACGCTACAAAGAGGCGGCGCAAACCCTTGCGCTGGCTATGACACCGGATGCCGATAACTTTCATAAAAATCGCGAGGTCGCTTTTTCGCTTTCTGATGCGCTGCAAAATAAGTTGGAGGCGCTCAACAAACAACAAGTGGATACCACCATCGCCATGCGTGAGGTGCAGCAGCAATGCGATGGTTTAGATCAGGAAATCACCTCGCTCAAGCAGCGCAAAAGCAATATCCCCTATAAATCCTTGCAGATTCGCATGCAGATGATGGCGGAATTGGGTTTGGATGAGAATGAACTGCCATTTGTCGGTGAGTTGGTGCAGGTAGCTGATCATGCTACAGCATGGGAAGGGGCAATTGAACGCCTATTGCATAACTTTGCTTTGAGCATGTTGGTGTCGGATGCCTTGTATGCCAAGGTCAGCACCTATGTGGAGCAGACGAATCTGAAAGGGCGATTGGTCTATTTTCGTGTGCAACATGACAACAAACCCATGCAGGATTCGCAGCCGGATTCGGTGTTGGGCAAGTTGGCGATTAAACAGGATTCGCCTTTGCGGCATTGGTTGCGTACGGAACTCGGCAAACGCTTTTCACATATCTGTTGTGCATCCATGGATGATTTTCGACGCCATCCCTTTGCGCTTTCCAAAGCAGGGCAGATCAAGGCAGGCAGCACGCGCCATGAGAAAGATGACCGCAATAAACTGTTTGACCGCAGCCGTTTTGTGCTCGGCTGGAGCAATCAGGCCAAGATTGATGCGCTATTGCAGAATTTACAGGTATTGGAACAGCAGGGGCGTGCGCATGTCGATCAATTGACCCTGCTGGATGAGCAAAAAACGCAGTGTGAAGGCAAAAAAATAGCTGCGCGTGATCTATTGCGTATTGAGCAGCTAACGGAAATTGACTGGCAATCTGTCGCCCAACAGGTGCAGCGGCTGCAGGATGAGAAGCAGCGCATTGAAAGCGGTTCGGATGTGTTGCGAGAGTTGCAACAGCAATTGAAATCCACGCAACAGAGTTTTGAGCAAAAGGATCGGGAGAAAAGTGCCTGTGATCGCACTCTGGGTGAACTGGAAGGCAAGTTGCAGAATCTGGACGAGCAACGGGAAGTGGCAACCGAACAGCTTACCAATGTGGATGAAGAGAGGCGAAAAACATGGTTCCCTCGCATTGCAATCCATGCGCAAAAGGTGCTGGGCGAGCGAAAACTGAACTTGCGTAGTCTGGAAAAACAGCAAAGTGAGATTCGCCAGTCCATTCAGGTGCAGATCAATCAGCAAACGCAAAAACTGGAGCGCCGCAACGCCGCCCTGATGAAAGGCATGGGTGATTATAAACATGCGTTTCCCGCCGAAACCGGTGAAGTGGACATCTCGCTTGCCGCATGGCCTGAATATGCGGCGATGCTGGCAGTATTGGAACGCGATGACCTGCCCAAACATGAACAACGTTTTAAAGAGATGCTGCATGAAGGCACGATTCAGGGCATTGTCCTGCTGCGCACGCAACTGGAAAAAGAGCAGCGAAGCATCCGCGATAAAATCGCCGATATTAATCGCGCCCTACATGATATTGAGTATAATCAGGGTTCCTATATTTGCTTGCAGGCCGACGCCGTACAGGATGCCGATATTCGTGAGTTCGAGGCGGAATTGCGCCAGTGTATTTCCGGCTCACTTGATGCCGATGAATTGTACAACGAACAGCGGTTCTTGCAGGTGAAGGGATTGGTTGATCATTTCAATGAAGACCCGCGCTGGGCTGCGCGCGTGACAGATGTTCGCAACTGGTTCAATTTCTCCGCCATTGAGCTATGGCGCGAAGATGATTCGCAGAAGGAATTTTATTCTGATTCGGCAGGAAAATCAGGCGGCCAAAAAGAAAAATTGGCCTATACCATTTTGGCATCATCGCTGGCCTATCAGTTTGGTGTTACTGAAAGCCATGCAAACGCGCGCTCCTTCCGCTTTGTCGTGATTGATGAAGCCTTCGGACGCGGTTCGGATGAATCGGCGCGTTACGCGCTGGAGTTATTCGCCAAATTGGGGCTGCAACTGCTGATTGTTACGCCAATGCAGAAAATTCACATAATTGCCGATTATGTGCAATCGGTGCACTTGGTACACAATGAAGAAGGACGCAATTCGGTCATTCGCTCCGTAACGATTGAGGAATATCGAAAAGATAAGGCATTGAACGACGCGCCATGAAACTGATCACACCCGCCGATATACGCAACAAGGCACTGCGAATTTGGCGGCAGGGTGATGTGTGCCATGATTGGCTGCATAAAACGAATAGTTTTCCCCGGAATATTGCCTTCCGCAAACCAACAGCATCTGAAATGCTGGAGGATTTTGAGCAGGTTCGAGACTGGATTTCTGTGCTGCGACAGCACAGCAAGCTCGAAACAGGCAAGGGTTACCGCTTGGGGTTCACGCAAAGCCAGCATCGCAAAATGGGCAAGCAGCAGTTGCCATCCTGTATCGAATTTGAAACTTCGGAGGATTTTCTCGTTTTTATCGGTAAAACCAAGGGGTTTGCGACATTCACCACACTGGCTGAGCAGACGCTGAAAGACTTTCCCGAACTACAGCCATGGTTCAATCAGTACCCCATGAAGGTGTTGGAGCATGCCGAGTCATGGTCGCAGTTATTGCAGGTATGCCATTGGTTCAAGACAAATTCACGCCCCAACCGCTATATCCGCGAACTGGAGATCGAAGGGGTCGATAGCAAATTTATTGAGCAACACAAAGGGATACTTTCCGAACTATTACATGCAATTCTGCCGGAAAATGCAGTGGATGCATCCGTGGCCGGGCTGGCGCGGCACGGTTTTGAGCGGTGTTTTGGCCTGAAATACGATGAACCGCTGATTCGCTTTCGCCTGCTTGGTGAAAACAGAGGTTTTTCCGATATGTCCATTCCCTTTTCGCAATTTTCCACTGTTGAACCGGATGCCAGCACTATCTTTATCACTGAAAATAAGACCAACGGCTTGAGTTTTCCTACAATATCCGATGCCATGGTAATTTTCGGGCTGGGTTATGGCATTGAGATGCTCAAAGCGGTGCTCTGGTTGCAGAATAAACGTATCGTCTACTGGGGCGATATTGACACCCATGGTTTCGCCATTCTGTCGCAAATACGCGCTTATTTTCCGCAAGTTAAGTCATTATGTATGGATAAAGCGACACTCATGGCGCATCGGACCATGTGGGTGGAAGAACCGGAAGACAAACGCTGTATGCATGACCTAGCCCATTTGACGGGGGATGAACAAGCATTACTGAAAAACCTGCAATCTGATCAGGCTGATTTTCCCGTTCGGCTGGAGCAGGAGCG
>QILF01000063.1 GCA_003233235.1 Zetaproteobacteria bacterium | reverse complement strand
ACGCTCTCGGCCAATTGCGCCAAGCTGTGCATGGCCCACTGATCGAGTGGATTGCGTTCAGTGAGCGGCACGCGGCTGGCAGCATCGAAACCCTGCAAATTGCCGAGTAGAAAACGAATCGTATTGCGGATGCGGCGGTAGGATTCGGCCAGATGTTTGACGATTTCATCAGAGATGCGGATATCCGCTGAATAATCGGAGGAGGCAATCCACAGGCGCAGAATATCCGCGCCCATTTGCTGAATGATTTTCTGCGGCGCAATCACATTACCACGCGATTTGGACATTTTGTTGCCGTTTTTATCGACCACGAATCCGTGTGTCAACACACCCTTGAACGGCGCAACCCCGCGCGTACCGACACTCTCCAGCAATGACGACTGGAACCAGCCGCGATGCTGATCGCTGCCTTCCAGATACAGATCGGCAGGTGTGCTCAAATCATCACGCTGCTCCAAAACACAGGCGTGGGTGCTACCGGAATCGAACCAGACATCAAGAATATCGCTTTCCTTCTCAAATTCCGTACCGCCGCAATCCGGGCAAGTGGCATTTTCCGGCAGAAAGTCGGACACGTCTTTGGCAAACCAGACATCGGCACCGGCGCTCTCAACCTGTTTGGCAATGGTCTCAATCACGTCCGGCGTGGTCACTTTATGCGAACCACAGGCGCAGCGAATAGCGGTGATTGGCACACCCCAGTTGCGCTGGCGCGAGACACACCAGTCTGGACGCTGCTCGACCATGGCGCGAATGCGATTTTCGCCCCAGTCGGGTGTCCAGGCTGTTTTTTTGATCTCGGCGAGTGCTTTTTGGCGCAGGTCATTATTATCCATCGAAATAAACCACTGCGGCGTGGCGCGGAAAATCAGTGGCTTGTGGCAGCGCCAGCAATGCGGGTAGGAATGCACGATTTCCGAGGTTTCCAATAAAGCACCACAATCGCGCAGGTGCTCAACCATGATGGCATTGGCCTGATACACATGGCGGCCTTCGACCACCGGCGTGCCTGCCTCGAAAACACCGGTATCGCCGACCGGATTGAAGGCCTTGAGACCGTATTTCATGCCGATTTCGTAATCTTCCTGACCGTGACCGGGCGCGGTATGCACGGATCCTGTTCCGGCTTCCAGTGTCACATGCTCACCGACAAGAATCGGCGCATCCTGATCAAGATAAGGATGACGGAAGACACGATGATCAAGTTCAGAGCCGATGAACCGCGCAACAACCTCACCTTCAGCGCCGATAGCGGCGAGCGTATCGTTTTTCAGTTCCTCGGCGAGAATCAGAATTTCGCCATCTTTCAGGTTGGAGTTTTGCCCGGAACTGGTGATTCTAACCGCCGAATATTCAATATCCGGGCCGACAGAGACCGCCAGATTGGCGGGAATCGTCCACGGCGTGGTCGTCCAGACAACGATGGAGATTTGTTCAGCACGGACGCCGTTCAGGGCAGGATCAATATCACTTAAATCCCCACCTGCGGCAAATTTCACATAAATCGAATGCGAGGTGTGATCATCATACTCCACTTCCGCTTCGGCCAGTGCGGTAGCACAGGAAACACACCAGTGCACCGGCTTCGCGCCCTTATACAAACCGCCATTGTCCAGAAAGCGGCCAATTTCGCGCACCGTATTGGCCTCGAAATGGAAATCCATGGTGACATACGGATTGTCCCAGTCGCCGATTACCCCGAGGCGTTTGAATTCCTCGCGCTGCACGTCGATTTGCCCCCTGGCATAGTCGCGGCACTCGGTGCGGAATTCGGAATCGCTAATATCTTCTTTTTTGCGTTTCTTTTTCTTGAATTTTTCTTCTACTTTCAACTCAATCGGCAAACCGTGACAATCCCAACCCGGCACGTACGGCGCGTCATATCCCATCATCGAACGCGACCGCACAACAATATCCTTGAGCACCTTGTTCACCGCATGACCGATATGAATATTACCGTTGGCATAGGGCGGGCCATCGTGCAATACGAATTTCGGAGCCTTTTTGCGCGAAGTGCGCAGTTGCCCGTAAATATCCGCCTCATCCCATTGTTTCAGCCGTTCGGGTTCCTTGTTCGGCAGGTTGCCGCGCATCGGAAAATCCGTTTTTGGCAGAAAAACGGTCGGTCGGTAATCGAAAGATTCTTGTTCAGGCACTGGTAACACTCCACTTGCGAATTAAAAAGGCAGCGCATGATAGAAAAAATCTAGCCAGCTGTCTCAAATGATTTACGCCGAATCGACAAGGATACGCCGCGCGGCCTTGCAATCTTCGCTAATTTGACGGGCCAGCTCGTCGGTTCCGACAAAAGCACGGTCTTCCCGGATACGTTCGACAAAGGCCACACGCAGGCGATGTTTGTACAAATCAGGACTGGCATCAAACACATGCGTTTCCAAAATCAGCGTCCGCCCTTTAAATGTTGGTCGATAACCGAAATAGGCTGCTCCGTTCCAACGGTTTTCACCACTTTCGGCATGCACTGCATAGATACCGATAGGCGGATGGGCGAGATCGCGGACATCAAGATTGGCCGTCGGAAAGCCCAGCTTGCGCCCGCGCGCGTCACCCTTACCCACATGCCCTGAAATAGCATAACGATAGCCGAGAAGTTGCTCGGCCAGTTTAAAATCTGCTGCTTCAATGGCTGAACGGATACGGCTGGAAGACACCACCGCCCCTTGCATGGCAAATGCCTCAGCCACAGTGACGGTAAATCCAAGCTCATCGCCGAGTGCGCGTAAAACCTCGGCATCGCCCTTACGATCATGTCCGAAAGCGAAATCGTAACCGGCGTGAATATGCCGGAATTGAAGGGCAGCATGCAACTGGCGGACAAAACCTTCCGCCGAACATGCGGCCAGTTCTTTGTTGAAATGCAACAGCAATGCAGCATCCATACCGGCACGTTTCAAACCTTCCAAACGTTCGTGCAAATGGCATAAGCGGCGCGGTTTTTCCGCCGGAAAAAGTACGGCACGCGGATGCGGCTCGAAGGTAACGGCAATGGCTGGACCGCCGACATCCAGTGCGTGTCCACGGGTTTCGGCCAAGACCTGTTCATGGCCCATATGTACACCATCGAAATTGCCAATGGTAATCGCTCCGCCGTGAATGGACGGGTCGTTTTTAGCCGTCGCCCATGCATGCATGACTTTCATAATGACTTATCCTTGCGTTCGAGAATATGGAAGCTGTACGCATACTGGTTTTTTTCGTCTGCCGGGTGATTTTCACAGAAAATTTCCTGCCACTCAGCGCTATCGAATGCAGGAAAATACGTATCGCCTAAAAGTACCGCGTGAATCCGGCTGATATACAAACATTCGGCTTGCGGCAGGGCCAACTGGTAAATCTGCGCACCACCCATAACCATAAGTTCCGCTGCATTTCCGGCAGCTTCTAACGCAGCACCCAGCGAATGTACGACCAAACAACCGTCAATGCTAACGTTCTGCATTGTGAGTACGATATTGTTTCTCCCCGGCAACGGACGACCGATAGAATCGAATGTTTTGCGACCCATCAGCACAGGTTTTCCTAGCGTATTTTTCCTAAACCACGCCATATCAGCCGGCAACCGCCAAGGCAATTTCCCGCCAGCGCCGATCAGGCCATTGGCATCCTGCGCCCAAATCAGTGAAAGACTCATCGCCGCATTATAACCCGTTTTTATCCCTTTTCATGATTTCCGGCAACGATGTTCCAAGCACTTCATCCAGTTCGATGACATTTCTGTCTGGATCACGGATAAAAAGTGCTGACATCGTATCGCCGAATTCAAAGGACCCGGTGATTTCAATACCCAAATCGGCAAGTGTTTGGCGTGTCCGGGCAAGCGACTTCACACGCAAAGCAATATGCGTATAACCGGTGTGTTTTTCATCTATATCCATAAGAATATTGCCACCCGGCTGATTCGACGGGCCGAGAAGATTCAGCGTAATACCACAGGGGTGGCGCATAATCAGCGGATGACCATCGCTGAATCCGGCATCAAGCAGGGTGTCGAAACCAAGGCTCTCATAAAAAGTGCGGGAAGTTGCGAGATCGCTGATACGGATGCCGACGTGATCTATCTGGCAGATATTTAGCATGACGACTCCTGATTTATTCCATGGCGATAACTTAAAAAGAACACCCGCATCCTTCCGCAATCAAAGGTATCTTGCAAAGACTGTTCGGGAAGCTCTGAACAACTCATGTTGCGATAGCGCACGAAAAACAGACAATTCCTGCGTTAAAGATTTGAGCCATAGCGGTGCTATGCCTTGCAATCTTTGCCTTGAACTTGCCTGTTTTTCGCGTTGCTAAGGCCGTTGGCACAAGCGGAAAATGTACGCATCTTGAAGCAACGTCGTCATGTTCTGGTTTTACAGAAGAAAAACCATAGCTACACGCAAAACGAAATGCAGGAAATTCGCCTGCTGGCAAAGCGTTATCGCGTACCGCTTCAAGATAAACCGACAGAAGTTTTCTGGTCACGTCTGGCCAAACGGGTGGATGTCGTACCCGTAGAACTGGCGCTGGCACAAGCAGCCAACGAATCGGCTTGGGGTACGTCGCGTTTTGCGCGCCAAGGCAATAATTTCTTCGGCCAATGGTGCTATACCTCAGGTTGCGGCATCGTACCAACGCGTCGCAATGCCGGTGCAACGCATGAAGTGAAAGCATTTGACTCGCCCGGAGCATCGGTACGCGCCTATATCCACAACCTGAATACCGCCAAAGCCTATCAACCGTTGCGCGGTATCCGCCTGCATCTGCGACGCAATAAACAGCCGCTTGATGCCATGATAATGGCCAGCGGTTTATCCGGCTATTCGGAGCGAGGCGCGGCTTATGTGAAAAATATTCGCACCATCATCCGGCGCAATCGCGCCCTGATACAGGGACTGGTGCAAACGTCCGCCATCGACTAAACGCGATGAGAACACCATGCGAAAAATGATTGGCTTTGAATCGACAGTGTGTGTGATGCCTTAATAATCAAGCAGGATGGCATCAGAGGGAAAAATTCATCAGTAACGCATCTTCAGCGGGCCGACTGTCGGTGGGGCTGTAGTAGCCGTTGCGCTGACCGACGATTTCAAATCCGAGACTGGCATAGAGTCGCTGTGCAGGTTTATTCGAAGCGCGCACCTCCAGTTGCATAACCGCCATACCCTTACTGCGTTTTCGCTTGATTTCATATTGCATAAGACGTTGGCCCAAGCCGCTGCGACGAAGCGACGGGATAACCGCCAATTGCATGATGTGCACTTCATCAAGCACATCCTGCGCCAGATAATAAGCGGCCAATTTGTTGTTTTCATCGTACCAGACATCCAAATCGTCGCCACGCTCCTGCCACATGCCCAGCGCCATCACCGACCATGCCTCGCTAAACGACGCGCAGTTGAGTTTATATACGGCATAAATATCGGTCTCTGTGGCCACCCGAATAGCTTGCATGTGCGGTCGGAAAATATTGTCTTGGCAGGCAGCCAAACTCAGCCCGCGTCCGGGGCTTCGATCTGCTCCTTCCAGTCGCAAGTTTCGTTGGCACAGACATGCTCAGTGCCACGCCGTTTGGTGAATTTTTCAGTTACGAACGGCGCGTTGCATTTGGGGCAGGCACGATCAACCGGCTTGTTCCACAGCGCGGTTTTACACTTCGGATAAGCCGAACAGGAATAAAATATCTTACCGCGCCGTGATTTTTTCTCCAAAAACGTACCTTTACCGCAATCGGGGCAGCCGATACCCGTGTCCTTCGGTTTTTCCAGCGGCTGGATATTTTTACACTCCGGATAAGCTGAACAGCCGAGAAATTTTCCGTAACGGCCATGCTTGATGGCCATCGGCGAACCGCATTTTCCGCATTTTTCATCAGAAAGTTCCAGCTCCGCATCATCCTGTTTGTCGCCGTTCAGCGGTTTAGCATTTTTACAGGCAGGGTAGCCGGTACAGGCAAGAAATTTTCCGTAACGCCCGAGTTTGATGGCCATCGGTTTACCACATTCACTACAGACCTCATCGGTGGCTTCGGTAGGACGTTCGGCATCGGCGGCAATGTCTACCGCTGCTTTAAACGGGATCCAGAAATCACGCAAAATGGGCTTCCATGCGGCTTCGCCACGTGCAACAGCATCAAGTTTTTCTTCAACGGAGGCGGTGAATGCAGGATCGACGATATTGCCGAAAGAAGAAACTAGGAATTTATTTACCCATTCGCCAACATCGGTCGGCACAAAACGCTTTTTCTCCATTTCAACATACTGACGCACACGCAAAACGTTCAAAATCGAAGCATAAGTGGAAGGGCGGCCAATGCCGTTGGCTTCCAGTTCTTTGACCAGAGTCGCCTCGGAAAATCGCGGCTTTGGCTCCGTAAAATGTTGTTTTGCATCGGTTTTTTTCACATTAACTGCATCACCTTCAGCCAGCGGTGGCAGCAAACGATCCTTATCCGATTTTTCATCCTTGCCCGGTTCATCGGAGCCTTCGATATACAGCTTACGGAACCCCGGAAAAGCCAGTGTCGAACCGTTGGCACGCAAGCTCAGCCCGTCGGATGTAAGATCGGCACGCACCTGATCAAGCACGGCAGGCGACATCTGCGAAGCCAGCGCACGCTTCCAGATTAACTGGTAGAGCTTCCAGCCATCGGCATCCAGAACCCGCTTCATCGCTTCGGGCGTACGCGCAAACGCGGTCGGGCGAATCGCTTCATGCGCTTCCTGTGCATTTTTGCTTTTGGTTTTGAAATGGCGCGGCTTGGGCGGCAAATAATCAACGCCGTAGTGTTCACTGATATGTTCGCGCATTTCGGCCAATGCATCTTCGGAAACATTCAGCGAATCGGTACGCATATAGCTAATCAGACCCACCATTTCACCGCCAACATCAATACCTTCGTATAGTTTTTGAGCAACTTGCATGGTCTTGCGCGCGGTGAAGCCGAGTTTGCGGGAAGCATCCATTTGTAAGGTGGTGGTAATAAATGGCGGCGACGGCTGCTGTTTGGCCTGCTTTTTAGTAATTTCGGTGATTTTAAATTCACCCTGCTCGACCCGGCGTGCCATGATTTTGGCATTCACACCATCGGTAATAGCGAATTTACCCAGGTTTTTACCATCCACCGCATGTAATTGTGCGGAAAAAGCACCACCTGAGACCGCGCATGCCGCTTCAACGGTCCAAAATTCCTTGGCATCGAAATCGCGAATATGCTGCTCGCGTTCGCAAATCAGGCGTAGCGCAACCGATTGCACGCGACCTGCGGAAAGCCCGGAGCGAATCTTGCGCCACAACAGCGGCGACAACGTGAACCCGACCAAGTAATCCAGTGCACTACGCGCCTGCTGGGCATCGACCAGCTGCATATCCACTTCGGTCGGCGAGGCCATTGCCGCATCAATGGCGCGCTTGGTGATTTCATTGAAGGTGATACGTCGCACGCGTTTGCCGTCCAGAGAACCACGTTCACGCAAGACCTCGGCAACGTGCCAGGCAATCGCTTCTCCCTCGCGATCCAAATCGCTTGCGAGAATCAGTTCGTCAGCCCTTTTCAGTGCCTTGTCGATGGCATCCAGACGTTTTTTCTTATCATCGATGATTTGATATTTGATAGCAAAATCATTGTCGGGATCAACCGATCCGTCCTTCTTGGGAAAGGCACGCACATGGCCATAAGAAGCTAGAACTTTGTAACCTTTACCAAGGTATTTTTCGATGGTCTTGGCCTTGGCCGGAGACTCCACAACAACGACGGCGCTCATGTAATGAATTACCTCATGAATTAAAAATTAGCGGCGTTGCTATGAACAAATGAATAGCTATAAACAACAACAACTCATGCTCCGCCGAGGGTGTAGCGACTGCCGGGCAGGGCTTCAACCACACCGATAAGCTCAAGGCCGAGCAAGATGGGCGAAATTTTGGAAACGGTCAAGTCGCAGTGTTCGGCAAGCGCATCAATATGCAGGATTTGGCGCTCCAGCGCAGCCATGATTTTCGCTTCATTATCGTTGGTCGGCTCATAGTTTGTGCGCTTTTCTCCACTGCAAGCCTGCCAGCGCATGCTACGCAAAATATCATCCGGGCTTTCGACAAGGCAGGCCCCGTCGCGCAACAGTTGGTGGCAGCCGGCATGATTTCCACTTAGTACCGAACCGGGAACAGCCAGCACCTCGCGCCCGTAATCGCCAGCCAGACGCGCGGTAATCAGCGAACCGGAACGAATATCCGCTTCCATAACCAGTGTGGCAGAAGCCAATCCGGCGATAATGCGGTTGCGGCGCGGAAAATTCTCAGGCCGCGCTCCGGTTTCGGGTAAGAATTCACTCACCACGCAACCTTGTGCGGCCACGGCATCAATTTGTCGAATTTGTTCGGGACTGAACGCCGTGGATAAACCGCAGCCCAGCACGGCAATCGTTGGCGCATCACCTTCAAGTGCGCCACCGTGCGCTGCCGCATCAATACCGTAAGCCATGCCGCTGACAATTCCAATGCCGTTTGCCGACAAATAACGGCTCCAGCGTCGGGTCATCAAACGCCCTTCGCTGCTTGCTTTGCGCGCACCGACGATGGCCAGTAAACGCGGATGATTCAAAGCCTGAACATCGCCACGACAAAACAATACCAGCGGCGCATCATCGCTTTGCAGGAGAGCAACAGGATAACGCGTATCGCCTGCGCTTAGCGGTTCGATTCCAGCACGGGCACATGCGCTTAGAATTTTTTCAGCACTACCTTTGCTCTGTTTTTTGAGAATAGCGGCCAGCTTGTCGCCAACACCGTCGATACATTTCAGCTCGGCAGAGGATGATGCCCATAGCTCTTCGATGCCACCACAAGCCGCAACCAATTGGCGGCCTGTTCTGGGACCGACGCCCGGTGTCAGGTTAAGGCGCAGCCAGTCGGCGGTTAGATCGGCGGATGCGGGCCCGACAGCTACGGTCAAGGCGGGTATTTAGCGCCGAGCCTGATTGCGGATGGCATCGCCGAGGTTAATGGAGTGGGTCGCGTGGGTAACCAGTGCAATTGCAGCATTTTTTTGCAGGGCAATCACGATAATTTCACCAACATTCTCTTCCGGTAGCGCCACCGGTGCGCCACCGACTGCATCATGTACGATGCGTCCGACCTTGAGTACGCGCAATACGGATCCGGTTTTCAGGCCATTCGCAGAACCCAAATTAATGCCGACGATTTGATTCTGCCCAACCTCAGTCGCATGGTTACGAGCATATATGATGCGTCCGGCGAGCGGTATCTGCGGATAATCAGGAACAATACGGGTGCTGATATTGCGTGCCGGTTTTAGCCGGTCGCCACGAGAAATTTCCTCAAAAGCATGCAATACAATACCCTCGGCAATACCGCCCCGGTTGGCCGTAATGCGCACCTGCCCAAGGTGCTTGACCAGCACGCCGACGATTTTTCCGCTTGTCGGGTCGCGCACCGGCTCAGTCGTGCGAATCACGTCAAAAACACGTCCCTCCTCGACCGGCGCAGCAAACTTAAGATAAATCCGGTCATTAGCACCGTAGTTGATACGTTCATCCTGCGAATCCAGCACATAACCTGCGGCCTGCACGGCCTCCGGCAGGATGAAATCCTGCCGCCGCAATGCGGTAATCAGGATATGTGTATCCACCGCCGACTCTAAACGCTCGACAGGTTTGATGCGAATCTCAGGTTGTCGGCGGACAGTCGTTAACCCGCCGCTTTTTTTAACTTTTCCCTTGGCTTTTCTGTTGAACCAGATTTTGTTACCGGGATAAATAAGATCGGGATTGGTAATATAAATATTCTGCTCCCAGACCTTTAACCATTGCGTCGGCTGCTTGAAAAAATAATTAGCGATATCCCACAGCGTGTCACCTTTTTTGACAATGTATGGCTGAGAAATGCCGCCACGAAGCTCCAGCTCAGGTTGATTGGATACTTTGGCTTTGCTGTTTGCCGCCTGCACAGTAAGCGGAACAGCCGAAATCAGCAGCACTACGATAAATAATGCACAGGCGATGCGTCCTGCCAGCAAGAAACTCAAAAATGGCCGATTCATATTCGTCTCCAAAACCCCTGTTTCGAGGAATATCCGTCAAGCTTGGCACGCATTGTATGCAGCTGCAATGTCAGGGCTGTGTTTTGCAGCACGTTTGTTTACATCATTCAAGCGTGTTCATGGCGCTTTCTTGCCACCGCCAACACGACTTTCCGTACCACTGAGCAGGCGCTGTACGTTACTCTGATGACGAACGGCCATCAGCACGCAAAACAGCAAGCAGGCATACAACACCGGTGGCGAAGCGCCAAACAACCATGCCGATAGCGGCAAACTAATCCCGGCCAGAATTGAGGCCAGTGCCACATAACGCGACAGGGCAATTGCAGCCAGCCATACTGCAAATGCAATGATCGCCACCTGCGGCTGCCAGGGTAACAGTACGCCGAACATGGTGGCCACACCCTTACCACCTTGAAATTTGAGATATACGGGAAAAATATGTCCGAGAAAGGCGGCTACGGCGGTAACGGCAATGAACCATTCGCGGCTCGGCCCTTCGCCGCCAAGCTGCATGGCAATAGCAACTGGAATCGCGCCTTTGATAATATCGGCAGCCAGCGTTAGCAAACCGATTTTTTTACCACCGGTACGTGCAGCATTGGTAGCACCGATATTGCCGCTGCCGAAATCGCGCGGATCTTTACCGGTCAGGCAGCGGCTGAAAACAAGTCCGAAAGGGACTGCGCCAAGCAAATAAGCCGCTGCAATAAGAAGCAGAAATACGCCCGTCACATGTCCACCCGGAATCGTTTGCGATCACGGTCCAGTCGTTGTTGCTGCTGGCTGGCGGCGTCGGGCTTGAATATGCCAGGAAGAATATCGACCAGCGCTGCCGTTTGGCCGAACATAACAGGAAACGACTCACCGCTGACGACATTATCCTGCTTGAGTAGCATCAACTGGTCACGCGTCAGCGGTGGTGTTGGCAGCATTTCCATGCCGCGTGCCATGATGGATGCCGCGAACGGCGGTAACGGCAAAATTCGGCGCGACCAACCAAGCGCGCTGAACATATGCTCAATAAGTTCACGCAGGGTGTAGGTATCCGGCCCGCCAAGCTCATAAATTTCCCCCTGTACATCGCGATTGCCGATACTGGCAACAAAAGCGCGCGCCACATCTTCGACCCAGACGGGTTGAAAGTACGCTTCCGCAGCAATTAACGGCGCAATGGGTAAGCACGCAAACAGGTTACGAAAGCGATTGAAAAAAGCATCGTGTGTGCCGTAGATGACAGATGGACGCATGATGGTCCAAGCGAGCTGCGATTGACGTACGCGCTGTTCCGCTTCGGCTTTGCTGTGCGCATATTTACTCAATGATCCAAGCTTTGCGCCCAGCGCGCTCATGTGCAGATATTGCGGTCGTCCAGCACGTTCACAGGCGGCGAGCAGATGTTCGGTACCATGGATATGGGCAGCTGCGAAATTTTGCGGTCCGCGTTCGAAAAGCAGTCCGACTAAATTTATTACGCAATCCGCATCCTGAACGGCTTGATCAAGCCCGCGACCACTACAAATGTCGGCTGTGATAAAACGAATACCTTTGATAAGCAAATCGCGCGCGCGCTCCGGGTGTCGGCAGGCGATGCTAACACGATAGCCGCAAGCTATAGCTTGTCGCGCAATGCTCCTGCCGACAAAGCCGCTACCACCAACAATGCAAATATGTTTATCCATGGCCAACCTCCCGACACACAGCCCGGTTGCAATGGTAGGAAACAATACCTGCTGCCGTCAATCGGCAAGGCAAATTGTGCAAGACAAGCTGTGCAAGACAAGCTGGCGATTCAATTCGCACATTTGTCAGGCTTCCCCTGAGCCGCATCGGCATCTAGCCTTAGGCAAGAGATTATTGATAAAAAAACAGCAGCGGTTTAGGGCCAGATAAAGGGAGCCGACATGACGTATTTCAATCCGGAACAGATTCTGGCCAGTGCGCGCAGCGCGCTTAAACCGGTACTGTTACTCACTGCCGGAGGCACACTGGCGGTGGCCGTTTTTATCAACGGGTTATTCGTGATGGGCGGAGATATCAGTGGAACAGGTTCGCTGTTATTACATTTCATCGGTGCAACTCTGGCGTTGCTTGCGGCCTTGTTCGGATTAACCGCTCTGGCACATCAGTTGCACATGGATTTACAGGACAAGGCGATTCCCGACACGCGTGAAGCATTGCGTTTTGCGTGGGATCGCGTGCAGGCGTTATTACTCCTCCCGGCATGGGCGGCGGGCAGTTTGCTGATCGTATTGTTCGCTGAAATGTTTCTATTGCTACTGGCCAAAATTCCCGGTCTCGGATTGTTGTGGCTGGCGTTAATCGGCGCACCGCTACTGCTGCTCAATACGGTGATTGCCGTGTTGCTGCTGCTGGCGGTATTCAATATTGCCGCGCGTGTAGCTATTTCAGATGAAAATGCCGCCGGATTGCGCGACGCCTTGTGGCAATTGCTGCGCCACCGCCTACCGGAACTGATGATATACAATCTCGGTGGTGTTCTGGCAACGGCATTGATTGCAGCAGTGGTACTTTCACCCATGTGGCTGGGCGCGCAGATGAGTTGGGCGCTGGTGCATGTGGTAGCCGGTGAACAGGTACAACTGGTAAGCGCTGCGGCTGGTTTTTGGGGTAGTTTGGCACATTTACTGGCGCTGGTTATTTTCGGTGTATTACTGGCGGCAGTAGCCAGCGTTCCGGGCGTGGTGATTACCCATATGACCTTGCTCATCCATTTGCAAATGGATGCTTCGCAAATCGAAGGCTCCGACCCGGAGAATGATGTGACGGAAAGTGAGCCTGCTATTGAAAAGGAAGAAGTAGCACAGGCCGAAGCAGAGAAAACGACTGACGACAAGATGTTATGATAGCGGCATGTCATTCCAAAGTAGGAATTTCCTCTTTTGGCTATGTCCGAGTTCCGGTTTTCTCTAGGGATTATCGGGAGCGGGCTTCCATGCCTTGCGTTGATCTTATGATTGGATGGCTTGCTCGACAGATCTGATTGATCTCCTTGCTACCCCTGATAGCGGGCGGGGCTTCTCCACGTATCCATGTTTCATAGGCCAAATCTTTCCTTTGTAGAGTAGGGAGCCTCGAAAAACCTCGCATGAGTTAAACGCCATTATTTTTCGTCTGTAGAGCCACTTGCAAAAGTCGTGACTTGCAAAAGTCGTGAGCGGCGATTTTCGTCCCCACTCCGGCGCGATTTTGAGTTGTAATTTCGACAAATGGAACCACCATTCACCTCATTTCAACTCAAAATCGCACTCGAAGTGGGATTGCAACTCATCCACCCAGACTTTTGCAAGTGGCTCTGTAGCAAGGCGCGATGAAATGGGGAATAGCCTTAGCTATTTCGCTTTTTATCCAACGAGGATACAGGTGAAAAAGGCAAGTTTAACGAAATAGCTAGGTTTTTCGAGGTTCCCTATAGTGTGACGTTGCTCTGGAAGTCTCCACTGTCACCGATTTCCCTTCAGCTGGTTATTTATCTACCAGAATATCATCCCCCACTATCTCGTACATAGTAAGCAGGGAGATCAACCATGACAGGGTTGATTCAGCGCCCTGATTCGCATTCACTCCAACAGCTTCAATACCGTCACAACAGCCGCCTGTTTCCAGATTGCAGACCTGTTTGTGAAGATCATTTTCGCCAAGAAACCAGCCTAAATTTTTCTTGGCCTGATCAAGCCATTTCATTTCTCCGGTTGAGCGAAATGCTGCGATACAGGCTTCGATAAGACATGCAACCTCGATGGGTTGTTGATCGAATGTGGCCGAACGACCATTGCGATGATGCCAGTCGGCATTGCCTATGATAGAGAGATGTCCTTCAGGTGAGGTCTGCTTCTCCAGTAGCCATGACAGAGAATCAAGCCCTGTTTGATACATCTCGGGATTGGGTATCCACTTGCCTGCAAGGAGCAGTGCATGGGGAATTTTTGCATTAGCATAGGTGACGGTTTCCTCACACCATGGCCAATTCAAGGAAGCGCATTGACCAAAGAGCGCAAAAAGCTTCTCCGCCAGTTCCTGTCTGATCCTTCGAGCGTTTGCATCGCCTCCGAACACCTCCATATAAGCCTGAAGACCCAATATGGCGAAAGCCCATGCGCGAGGAGCAGAGAAGCTGGTCAGCAGGGGAAGCCCATCCAGAAAGAGGCTTGCCGCCAAATGGCGAATGGATGCGTTGGGGGCACATTTTACTGTGATGCCAAGTCCCCACATAGAGCGCCCATGTGAATCTTCGCTGCCGCTCTGTTCCAGCCACCGTCTGTCATAGGACATGAAGTTCCTGAAACGCTTCTGTTCAGGATTGAACGCATGATGCATAAAAGACAGATAGGTTTGGATCAGCGGGATAACAGACGGCTCATTGAACAGGGAGTAGTGCATGCCTGCCACGATCAGAGCACGGGCGTTATCATCGACGCAATAGCCATGATGACGGTCGGGCGTGGAGTATTTGGCATGCTGGAGCATCCCTGTATCATCGGTCATGATCTTCAGGTGGTTAAGATTGATCTCGGGAAGCTCATTAATAATCCGTGCATGCTCGCGTTCAACCATCTGCGCAATGGGTTTATCTTTGGTGCGACTTAAAGCTGCATCAGCCAATGTTACATATCGCTTGGCTACTTTTTCCCAGATCATAGAGCGTCCTGCAGCATAAGCTTTTTTGCAGATACTGTGACGTTTTTTATCATCACCCAGGAGAATACATATCTCTTTTGCCATCGCCTCCACATCACGGAAGGGCGTGATAACGCCGCGTCCATCGGCGAGCAGTTCTTCTGCATACCAGTAAGGGGTAGCCACGATAGCTGCACCAAGGCCCATGGCATAGGCGAGCGTTCCCGAGACGATCTGTTCCCGGTTCAGGTAGGCACTGACATAAATATCGGTTGAGGTGATATATTTTGTCAGGGTCTCGATATCAACAAAACGGTTATGAAAAAGCACATGCTCTTTCAGACCCAGCCGATTGACCTGTTGGAACAGAGACTGCCTGTAGGCATCGCCATGTTCTTTTATAATATGGGGGTGCGTCGCCCCCAGAATAATGAATACAGCATCGGGATGCTGTTCAAGCACGGCGGGCATAGCATTGATCATGCATTCGATACCCTTGCCAGGACCTAACAGCCCAAAAGTGAGCAGTATCTGGCGTCCTTCAAGGCCGAGCTGGCGGCGGAATACGCTAGATTCATCCAGTTTTGCATCTGGAATGCCGTGGGGTATGTGAACGATCTTTTCCTTATCTATGCCGTAAACATCCGTAAGTAGGGATTTCGCCTTATGCGCCATCACCACCAGCGATGCGGAGTAACTGGCCAGTTCACAGGTGATTTTTCGCTGTTCTTGCGTAGGATGCTTCAGCACAGTATGGAGCGTCGTGATCACAGGCATTCTCAGGTTTTTTACCAAATGGAGAATATGAGCACCGTAACTGCCACCGAATATGCCGAACTCGTGTTCTAGGATGGCCACATCGAACTTGTGTAGATTGAGAAAATCAGCTGCATGCAGATAGTCTGAAGGCGTATTTGCACTGATCTGGAACTTTATCCGCTCGGGATAATCGTACCCCTCTTCAATATCATCCATGGCGACGACGGCAAGATTGTCTGCCTCATCGGCAAGATGCCCAGCAATGGCATTACAGAGATCGGTGGTAAATGTAGCAATACCACATCGCCGTGGTAGATAATTTCCAATGACCGCTATTTTTTTTAAGTGATTCATAGTCTCCTTCTTTCTGACAATCATCAGATATTTTTCCTCAGCCTCGTCAATAATTCTGCAACGGGAACAACCGCAATACCCGATGCTGTATCAGACATAGAATAGGGAATAATCAATTCATCATGATGAATCATAGCGCCACATGTATAAAGTACATTCGGCACATAGCCCTCCCGTTCATCTTCAGTGGGGCTAAGCAGCGGTTCCTCTAGGTGGCCGATTACTTTTGATGGATCGTCAAGATCGAGCAGGCAGGCACCGATGCAATATTTGCGCATGGCACCAACGCCGTGGGTAAGCAGGATCCATCCCTCTTTTGTCTCCACAGGCGAGCCGCAATTGCCGACCTGAATAAATTCCCAAGGATATGCAGGCTTACTCAGCAGTGTAGTTCGATGCCAGAAATGGATATTATCGGAGGACATGATATACATATTTTCACCATCCTGACGTGAAATCATCATATATTTCCCTTTTATTTTTCTAGGAAACAGAGCCATACCTTTATTTTGTACTGCTTTGCCATTCAATGTCCTGATTCTGAATTGCACGAAATCCTTCGTCTCAAGCAACATAGGCAGGATATTAAATCCATTGTATGCGGTATAGGTGGCATAATACCTCTTGTCTCCAGTGTCATCGGTGAAATGGACAAATCTGGCATCCTCAATACCCCGTATCTCGTTTTCAGTAACTGGAAAAATAACTTTTTCGGAGATCCGTCGGTCTTTCCTGAATTTCAATTCGTAATTGGATCTGGAAAGCCAGCCTATTTTATCAATGGTTTCATGCAGCAATGCATCGGATCCTGAATATTGTTTCTGTTCCTGTTGTATGGATCGGTTTAAATCATCAAAACTGAAATGATCGGGAACTCTTTGCATGATCCGTTTAGAAATATCGTTGAGTACCTCCATATCTTCCAGTTTAAGGCTAAACGTGTTGTTATCGTAGGTCGGATTTTTGATGACCTCGGGCATTTCTACATAGTGGCTCACTTTATCGAAACGGAGTTCATTGTCTCGGTCAATGATACCACTTCTGAACTCAATGGATGATATATGTCCTTCGCCAGTGGAGCGGAAACTGAGTATGATCCGTTTTTCCCCCTTTTCCACATCCTGTTGATTTGGGTGATCTACGATGGAAGGATTAAAAAAGGCCGATGCCTGTATAGAATATTCGTGGGTAAAATAGGCTCCTATAAGCGTGCGCCTTTCGTCTGAAAGTTGAGTGTTGGCCGGAAGATATTGTTTAACATCATCAAAATTCCTGTTGAATACCACCCATATATTTTTGTGCCTTGCAGAAAAACTGGCAATAATGTCTTCCAGCGTGACGTTCACTTCATCCTCGGATAAATCAATGATACGCTTGATGATGTTTCGGATTCGATCCTCGCCGCCTGGCAGGTAAAACTTGGTAATCACCCTGCTAGGCTGAGAGGCAAACCGCTCCTTTCGCCTGACGATGTTCAATGGTTTTGTTAGCTCATTCATATACCCTTATCCATGACTTGCATTCTATTATTCTCATAGTGGCGATCTGACCTTGTTACCGAGACACATCTGCACCAGCGTATCAATATCTGCCGTCCCAACACACATGACGGAATCAGCACCGCCCCAGTATATTTTGACACTACCATCCTCTTCAGGAACCGCACCACAGGTAAAGACCACATTGGAAACATAGCCAGTAATCTCCCAAGGATCTTCAGGTTGCAGTATCCAGTCATCGGACACACCGATCATGATTGAAGGATCATCAAGATCGTGCAGGGCAACGCCAAGCCTATAGACCGCACCTGCCATAGTCTCGAATACGCCGTGATAGATATGCAGCCAGCCCTTATCTGTAGCAAAAGGAGTGGCGCCAGGACCTATCTTCATCTCATCCCAGTGATAGGTAACAGGCTTCATGATCACCTTCGAGTCTCCCCAGTGAATCAGATCGGGAGAATAGGATATCCAAATCGCCCATGGCGATATTTCCGAATGAGGGCGGTCGAGGCGGACATAGCGTCCGTCAATCTTCTTTGGAAAGATGACAACATTACGCATATCGGCGGGGGAGATCATAGTCACCCGTTCAATTGATTTGAAATCAGCCGTTTTTGCCAGTGCAATTCTCACGCCATGTCGTGAATAGGCGCTGTAGGTGAGCAGATAGTCTTCCCCTTGCATCGCGCAGATGCGCAGGTCTTCCACGCCGAACGCTTCATATTCGGCGAATGCGCCTTCACTTGCCGGTGTGATGAATGGCTCGGCGCAGGCAGTAAAAGAGAAGCCATCGTCACTCTCCGCCTTGCCAATAATTGATCTTCCGTTTCTCAGGTGCGACCTGAAAAGCATGATGTATCTTCCCTCATGCTTCACGACACC
>QILF01000080.1 GCA_003233235.1 Zetaproteobacteria bacterium | reverse complement strand
ATGCTACTGGGCGTATCCCTTCTTTGAAGGATTTATAAACCAGCGGATTCAATTGATACTCAAGATCAAAAGCAGTTTCGGGAACAGGTATGGTATTCCCGCAACGTGAACAAGATAAAGGATGCTCCAAATCGATTTTCGACACCCAATCCGACTTGTTTTCACAAGATGGACATTGTGGATAATGGAATACTTGCCGTGTAACTTTTGACTCAACCAGCCAAGATATAAACGATTTGGGCGTATCCTGTCGATAAAACCCTTTACCAGAGGAAAGGCGTGCTTTTGCCGCATTCAAAACAATTTCATCTTCGATGAAAGAAAAGGAGAAAGAATCCTGAAATGGGTTACTAAATTCATCCCCCATCCGCGTTCTTCCTTTGATTTCGCCTAGCGATACAGGGGGTGGGGCATCTGACTGCTTAATTGAACAACCTTGAGAGAGCGATAGACCATTCTTTTCACACGGAAGTACCTTATCTGTCCAAAGCGCAGAAATGATCTCATATCGCTTTTCTTTACAGCATTCTATGAATTGGCTTAATCCACCGAACAGCCCTATTACGGATTCATAGCACAATTGTTTTTCATCCTTCTTTCTCTTTATCCTTACTTTTTGCAGAAATGGCTTTAGCAACTCTTCCAGCGTTGGGAGTGTGATTTTCTTGGATGCGCCTTTTCTGTTGCAGTCAATGGCGATATTCCCATGCAAATATCGCCGTGAATAGGCTCTATACAAGTAAGATGGTGATGCAGGTGAAGGAGTGTTCAGCAATTTGGTGTTCGTTTGGAAACATACTCTGGGCGGGATGTGACTTTTCAGCTTGCTCCCACCTTTGACCTCAACCACCCAACTGCTTGAACTGTTTTCAGGAATCTCGTCTACAAATGACGGTGCAGGAGCTGTAAATTCAAAACTCTGATCATCGACCCAAATAGCATCAATGTCGTGCTGCTTGTGCTGGACTTGAAACGTCGGAATATCCTTTTCGTCAGCCAACGTGACATCGACATGTTCATACCCAAACTGTCTTACGCGAGGCCGCAATTTCCGCGCCAGAGTATTCAACTCATCCTTGGGTGAAGAAATAGATTTTATCACGCAATAATTCGGTGTCCCTCTGTGATACCCCATCAGCCATGAAGCTAGTGCCGTGATTGTTTTTTCATCATTTAAGGAGTCCAAAGGAATTGCAAGACAGATGTTGGCTCCGCCGTCAAATTTAGAGCGATTGTTCCAGAACCATGCGTAATCAACAATTGAACGCGACAATAAGAATATTGTAGGCGCAGAGCCAAAAGCATTGACCGTGTTCAGATCCAGAGCAGAAATATCCAAATACATAAAGGGCTTTTGTTCGTTGTCATGCAACTTGATAAAGTTCGGAATGCTCCCATCATCAACATGAAAGCTTGCCGCTCGAACATGTTTCGCCAGCCCTTCACAATCTTCTTTGCTATGCACCCCGAAAGACAGATCATAAAAGACTCGGTTACTTATTTCTGAATCCGTGCTAATAAACTGAAATCTGGTTCTTGTATCCGGCAAGGAATGGACGTCTTTGGCATAGTTCGTAACCACCGGAAAGTAAGAAAGGATGCCCGCTTGATTTACTTGAAAGTTTTCACTCAAAGGATATCTCAACGGTAATATCTGTAGCGGATTAATATCCTCCTGAATCCTTTCCATCCATTTTTTGCTACACGAATCAGAAGCACATAAAACAACATCCGGCGAGTATTGCTTCAACCAAGATATTCCCAACTCATTATCTGCATCTGTCGGATCAAAAGGAACGATACAAGAATACTTTCCACCCCATAACCAGCCAAGAAATTCCAGTAAACACCTAAAGTCATCCTCACTGATTTCATGCGAAATTAACACCGCAACTCTCTTTGGCCGCACCACTGTTTGAATAATTGATTTCTCGCTCATACAGCAGCCCTCATCTCCGATAGCGTCCAAGGGGTTAGGGCTTGTTTCGTGCATTTCATTGTCATTCTGGCTTCCCCGCACGTAATTGATTGAGTTCAAAAAGCCGGGCGATGATTTCATCGTCGGGCATGTCTGGCGTGTAATCATCCCATCCGTAGGCGGCGGCTACTGCGGCATCGAGTTCTTTGTGGATATTGTCCAGCCATGCGGGGCGGGCATTATACAGGTTGGTCAGGGTGCGCTTTTTCAGGTCGGCTTCATGGCCGAGTTTGGCGATGATGCGATCCGGGAAACCCTCCACGACTTCGGGGATGCGCTCGATCCATTCCAGCGGATTCTGCTCGCCGAGCAGGGTGCAGAGGTCGTTAAAATGCGATTGCGAGGCCTGCCTTTCGCCAAGTCCCGAATCCTGCCATTTTTCGATAAATGCTTCCGGTGTCATCGTTTCCCTCGCAGCCCGCCTTGCTGGTAAACACCGACTATAGAATTAAACACGCTGCGATTCAAAGCGTGTGCCTGTGTGCCGGTGATTTTATCTCGCTGCCGCCTCGTGTAGGCTGTCGTTGCGAATGAGGAGATGATGGCAAAGAAAACAGACAACAGGCAACTGAAATTAACGGTTGAAAATGCGCTGGAAATGGCGTCTGTGCATCCGCGCGCGTTGCGCAACCGTTTTGCCAAATGGCATGAAAGCGAATTGGGTAAATTGCTGCTGGCCTGCCGTGATGATGATGATCGGCTAATTCTGCTTGCGCGCATTTCCGAAAAACAGCGCGGCGATGTGTTGCTGGAATTGCCGGAAGGCATGCAGGAAGACTTGCTGGCTCAATTCGCGCCGAGTGAAATTGAAGAGGTCGTTGAGTATCTTGATTCCGATGATGCCACTGACATTTTGCAGGCAGTGGATAAAGAGGTCGCCGATGAGGTGATCGAGCGCTTGGAACCGGATGAACGCCGTGGTATCGAAAACCTTTTAAGTCACGATGAGGAGTCTGCCGGTGGCCTGATGCAGGCCGAGTTGTTCAAGGTGCGTGATGATTGGACTGTGAACAAAGTGCTGAAGGTTCTGCGCCGTTTCGGGCATGAAATCGAAAATTTGAATTATGTGTATATCGTCGATGACGATGATCGGCTGGTAGGCGTGTTCCCGTTGCATAAGATGTTATTCTGCGAACCGGATCAGCTGGTTACGGATATTTCCGACACCAAATTTCCAGCTGTGCATGCCGGGCAGGATCAGGAGGAAGTGGCGCATTTGTTCGAGAAATACGATGTGTTGGCGATGCCTGTGCTGGATGATGATAACGTTCTCGTGGGTCGCATTACTGCCGATGATATTCTTGATGTTGTGCAGGAGGAGGCGACGGAGGATATGTATCGTCTGGCAGCGTTGTCCGATCAGGATGATCTGTCCGAGCCTGTCGGTATTACCGCATGGCGTCGCGGTGTCTGGTTGGCGGTGAATTTAGGCACGGCGATTCTGGCTTCGCTGGTGGTGGCACAGTTTCAGGCAACGATTGTTCAAATTGTCGCGCTGGCGGTATTGATGCCGATTGTTGCCAGTATGGGTGGCATTGCCGGTACACAGACGCTGACGGTGATTGTACGTGGTATCGCGCTGGGAAGGGTGACATTTGAAAATGCCAAACGTTCCCTGATCAAGGAGGTTTCGGTTAGTCTGGTAACGGGTATGGCATTTGCACTGACAATGGGTGTTGTGGCGGCAATGTGGTTTCCCGCCTTGGGTGCAAAACTGGGGGGGGTTATTGCCGCAGCGATGCTGATTAATCTGCTGATGGCGGGCATGTCCGGGGCGCTGATTCCGTTGACCTTGCAACGCCTGAATATCGACCCGGCGCTGGCTTCGGGGACGATTTTGACGACGGTGACCGATGTGGTCGGTTTTTTCGCCTTTCTTGGCCTGGCTACGGTATTTCTACTGTAGGTTCCAATCTGTTACAAGTGACTTTCAGAATTTGTTTGTTTTGCTGCTGAATGCTGAATTTTTTCGATGCATCTTCGGGCTGTCAAAGCGTATTTTTGCAATGTCTTTGCAACAGGGCCTAAGCTTTGACCGGTGCAGGGGGCAAGGTTAGCCTGTAGCCTCACTTTTGGAGGTTCCCAATGTCTGAAACTCAACACCATCAACTGATTATTCTCGGTTCCGGCCCGGCGGGCTATTCGGCTGCGATTTATGCGGCGCGGGCCAATCTTTCGCCGGTGATTATTCAAGGCAGTCAGCCGGGCGGGCAGTTGACGACGACCACCGATGTGGATAATTACCCCGGTTATAAAGATGGTGTACAGGGTCCGGAGATGATGGAGGATTTGAAAACGCAGGCGGAGCGTTTCGGCACGGAAATGATCTGGGATCATATTGAGCAGGCTGATTTTTCATCGCGGCCTTTCAAGCTTACCGGCGAAGATGCTGCTTATACCTGCGATGCGTTGATTATCGCGACTGGCGCATCGGCCAAATATCTGGGATTGGATTCGGAGCAGGCATTTGCCGGACGCGGGGTGTCGGCTTGCGCTACCTGTGATGGTTTTTTCTATCGCGGCAAAGAGGTCGCGGTGATTGGCGGTGGCGATACAGCGGTCGAAGAGGCGATTTATCTGGCTAATATGTGCAGCAAGGTAACGCTGGTGCATCGCCGTGATGCGTTGCGTGCCGAAAAAATCATGCAGGACAAATTGTTGGCCACGGAAAATGTGGACGTTGCATGGAATAGTGTGCTTGATGAAATTCTTGGTGACGATTCAGGTGTGACCGGCGTGCGTTTAAAATCGACGGTGGACGATTCGTTATCCGAACTGACTGTGCACGGGGTTTTTATCGCCATCGGCCATCAGCCGAATACCGGTTTTGTCGGCGAACAACTGGAAAAAGACGCAGCGGGTTATTTGATAACCCGGGGCAAGAGTACGATGACTTCGGTGGACGGTGTGTTTGCCGCCGGTGATGTGGCTGATCCGGTGTATCGTCAGGCGGTTACTTCTGCAGGTGAAGGTTGCAAAGCAGCTCTGGATGCCGAGCGCTGGTTATCGACGCAGGCTTAAAGGCTTTTCAATTTCTGGTAGAACTTTTGTAAGGTCTGCTCACGCTAATTCCCGGCCAGCATAAGGCTGTTAATGGCGCACTCTGGCGTTTGTGCTGATGCGCCACAGGTGGATGGTAAACGTGAAGAGCATGGCTAAAATCAATGTTAGTGTCGGACTGGTAAGGTTATTCTTTGTATCCATCAGCATGACAGTCTCCTTGTGAACCCTTGCCGCGTCCGTTTCAGGACGCGGCGTTTCGGTGTTCTTTCTTTATTGACTATCTATCGGCATCCGGCAGTACAACTTAATCAGGCATATTGAATAGCAAATCGCTTCGATAAAAATTAGTGTGAACAGCCCCCACTTTCAGTGACGGAAATGACGGATTCCGGTGAAGATCATCGCAATATCTTTTTCATTCGCTGCGCCAATCACTTCTTCATCACGAATCGAACCGCCCGGTTGAATAACTGCTGTCGCCCCGGCATCAGCCAGTGCATCCACGCCGTCGCGGAATGGAAAAAATGCATCGGAAGCCACTGCCGAGCCTTGAATCGCTTCGCCGCCGTGATGGGCGGCAATGCGGGTGGAATTCACACGGTTCATCTGCCCCGCGCCGACACCCAGCGTCGTGCCGTTTTTGGCGAAAACAATCGCATTTGATTTCACATGTTTGGCCACCGTCCATGCGAACAGCATGTCATTCCATTCAGCTTCGCTCGGCGCGCGTTTTGTGACTACTTTGCAGGTCTTTCGATCCAGAATATGCGCATCGCGTTGTTGTACCAGCAAGCCGCCGTTCACACGCTTGAATTCGAGACCGCCGGACACCGGCTCAGCCGAAGGTGCAAGCATTAAACGCAGGTTTTTGCGTTTTTTTAGCACCTCGCGGGCAGCATCGGAGAATCCCGGTGCAATCACCACCTCCATAAAGGTTTCAGAAATCAGTTTGGCCGTTGCTTCCGTCAATTCGCGGTTAAATGCGGCGATGCCACCGAATGCCGACACTGAATCAGCCGCGCGGGCGCGCTCGTAAATCTCTGCTTGCGAACCCATGCCCATGGCCACGCCACAAGGGTTGGCATGTTTGACAATCACCACCGCTCCCTCGTTTAAATCACGAACCAGCGCGAACGCGGCATCGGAATCGGCGATGTTGTTGTAAGAAATCGCCTTGCCCTGCAACACCGGGCAATCGGCCAGCGACATGCCGGAATCTTCCGGATCGGCATAAAATGCACCGGCCTGATGCGGGTTTTCGCCGTAACGCAATTCATCGGCTGTTTTGATGAATTGGCGGGTGAAAATATCCGGAAACTGGCGTTTGGAGCCATCTTCGTTCAGCGCCGAGAAATGGTTGGCAATGGCCCCGTCGTAGGCGGCGGTATGCGCAAATGCCTTGACCGCCAAAGCGCGGCGTCTGCTTTCATCCAGCGTATCGGCATCCATCGCCGCCAGCACCGATGCATAATCCGCCGGATCGACAATAATGGTGACGAATTTATGATTTTTGGCGGATGCACGCACCATGCACGGGCCGCCGATGTCGATATTTTCAATCGCATCCTCAATCGTGCAGTCCTCTTTGGCGACAGCTTCACGGAACGGATAAAGATTCACGCAAACCAGATCAATTGGTTTAATACCGTGCTCGGCCATTGAGGCCAGATCGCCATCATTGTCGCGGCGCGCCAAAATACCGCCGTGTACCTTCGGGTTCAGGGTTTTCACACGTCCGTCCATCATTTCCGGAAAACCGGTGTAGTCGGAAACATCGCGCACGGGAATCCCCGCTTCGCGTAGCAATTTTGCCGTGCCGCCGGTGGATAGAATATCCACACCGCGTTCGCTGAGTGCGCGGGCAAACGCCTCGATACCGGTTTTATCGGATACGCTAATCAATGCGCGTTTGATGTTGGACATGGTGACTCCTAAGATATGATTTAAAGGGTAGATAAACCTACGAATCGCACCCCTCCGCGCAAGCTGCAATCGGGATAAGCAATGAATTCAGAGCCACTTGCAAAAGTCTGGGTGGATGAGTTGCAATCCCGCTTCGAGTGCGATTCTGAGTTGGAATGAGGTGAATGGTGCTTCCATTTGCCGAAATTACAACTCAAAATAGCGCCGGAGTGGGGAAGTAAATCGCCGCTCACGACTTTTGCAAGTGGCTCTTTTAAGTCATGATTTCCCACGGATGACTGATGCATGAAAGGCTAATTTAACGGTGGAATGTCGTATTACAAGACCCCCCAAAGCCTGTTCGCGCCAGCAAGTATTTGCCATGGCTGCGGCATCGGGGGTAAGCTCCGGGTGTTCGTCGGGTGAGGGAGACGCTTATGACAGAAAATCAAATGGATGAAATTAAGCGGCATTTCAATGTAGTGGCGGAAGGCTTGCAGCATGAAATCAGATTGATTGCCGAGGGCCATGACGGGCTACGGCGAGAAATTCAGGACACACGCCATGATCTGAACGAGAAACTTGACCTGAACACCGCCCTGATCAAAACCGTTCATGACAGTCTTGATAACAAGATCGACGCAGTTCGTGATGAACTGAAAACAGACATCGATGCAGTTCGTGACGAACTAAAAACAGACATCGGTGCGGTTCGTGACGAACTGAAAACAGACATCGCCGCCGTGGGGGATAAAGTGGATGGTCACCAGTCCCGCATCCAACAATTGGAACGCCGCGCGGCTTGAATACAACAAATGAAACAGAGAAATAAGCATTCCAATCCCACGAACGGGGAGGGAAATATTGGATTGCAGGTTTTAGGCATGTTCTCAAGCATCACCAAAGCAATGTGCAGTCATGCAGGGTTGTTGATGTTTGTTTGTATTGAGAAATCAGCGGGGCAGGTTGCTGTGGCCCATCAGGTATTCATCCACTGACGCTGCGCAGCGGCGGCCTTCGTTGATGGCCCAGACGACGAGTGATTGACCGCGACGCATATCACCGGCACTGAACACCTTGTCGATGCTGGTGCGGTAGTCGTCGGTATTGGCAGCCACATTGCCGCGTCCGTCTTTATCCACAGCCAGTTCATCAAGCATGCCTTCGTGAACAGGATGCACAAAACCCATAGCCAGCAGTACCAAATCGGCAGGTAGTTCGAATTCGCTGCCTTTGATTTCCTGCATTTTCCACTGGCCGTTTTCCTGCTGCCATTC
>QILF01000144.1 GCA_003233235.1 Zetaproteobacteria bacterium | reverse complement strand
TTGACCCCCTCTACGTGTTGACCCCCTCTACGTGTTGACCCCCTCTACGTGTTGACCCCCTCTACGCTTGCTGCATGTGATGCGATCTGAAAGACAGCTTAGGAAATATTTGATTAATGAGAGATCAAAAACGAAAGTCTGACCATGACATAGACTTTAACATCCACATCATGCACTTGAATTTTATGTTTTTCGCATATAAACAGTAAAATCATTCTCAAGATAATCATCGCGCAACGAACAATCTGTGCATATATCACGACACCAGCTCAACATTTCCTGCGGCAGGTGACTTTGCAGATCATGTGCTTTAAAGCTGCGTGCATCCAACAGATTGAAGGCCAGCCCGTTTCGACATAATGCAAACATGGATGCAATGACTTCATGGGCGTATGCCGCATCATCATGTAGCTGTTCATTCAGCGCACCGGAGAGAATCGCCCAATCAAAGGATTCAGGCTCAAAATTGAAATCCTCCAGTGCGCCGCACAAAAGTCTGGCATCTGGATGCTGTTCCAGTGCCTCCCGAATCAAATCGGGTGACAAATCAATGCCGGTGAAATCAACAGCTCGCCCCTGCGCTTCGGACCAGCGTTTAAAATCACCAAAACCACAGCCCACATCGAGTACCGAATCAGCGGATTCAATGCCAATCTCCGCCAGTACCCTGAAACGGGTTTCCTGAATCTCCCGGCTGCTCCAATACAGTGCATTCGGGTGATAACCGTGCCTTGTTAAACTATCACGATGCTTGGCGACAATACGCTGACGTTGCTGGGCGTTCACGAATAAAGGTGATTATTTTGTCAATGCCATAAAGATTTTCGGTAATTGCTCGGGCAATTTATCCACATGATCAATCACGGTATATTGCTTACCAAAAATATCCGCGACATATTCATCGGCTTTTGGATCAAGATTGATGCAATAGCTGTAAATGCCTTGTTGTTGCAATTCTTTGACGGCTTTATGGGTATCTTCAATCAGCAACTGCGCATCATCAACATCAATATCCGCTGGTTCACCGTCTGTCAGCACAAGCATCAATTTTTTATCTGCTTTTTGTGCTTCCAGATAATGGGCAGCATGACGCATCGCAGCCCCCATGCGGGTGGAGTATTGAGCCTCCATCGCCGCCAGACGCGCCTTCACATCATGATCAAAATGCTCGCCAAAACCCTTGATATGAGAATAACGAACATTATGGCGTGTATTTGAATGAAAACCACAAATGGCAAATTTATCGCCCAGCTTTTCAATCGTCCAGGACAACAGCGACACAGCCTCTTGAGAGAGTTCTAAAATCGTTTGCATGCTGCCAGCGGCTTTTTCATTGAGCGATTGTGATAAATCCACCACCAGCATCACGGCAATGTCGCGGCCATCATTTTTATGGCTCATATTGATGCGCGGATCAGGCTGTGAACCTGCTTTGAAATCAATCAATGAACGAATCGCCACATCCAAATCAAGCTCGGAACCTTCTTCCTGATAACGAATGCGAACTTTCTGCTGTGGTTTGAGCGCATCAAGAATGGCCTTGAGGCGTTTCGCCAAAGCGGCATGTTTTTCAAGAATCTTATCAATCACTTGAACATTGCCACTCGGATGAACCGCCTCATATACACTCACCCAATCCGGGCGGTAGGTCTGGCTGGTATAATCCCACTCGTGGTAATGACGCGGTGGCAAAGCATCGACGTCATCCTGCTGCTCTTGTTCATCCAGATGATCAAATTGCTCTTCTTCGTCACCATGCTCAATATAAATCCACAAATGCCGGTTATCATCGCGGTAATCCACTTCCGTGTTTTCAAAATAGATATTTGGCGATGCATCAGTTTGGCGGCGCGTTCGCGCGATAAACAACAAACCCAAATCAGCCATCGCCTCAGAGCTTGATTCACCCTTTTCCATTTCAGCAAAAAAACGTGCCACAAACTCTTTAATATCTTCATTCTCAAGCATAAAATCAGGATCGAGAATAGCCCGCGAGAGCAACGCCAAACGCAAACGAATCAGCGACACACCCTCAAGCTGCAAATCTTCCTCTTTGGGAACCGGATGCAGGGCGCGAAAATATTTGCGTAATCCCGGCATTCTTTTCATCGCCAGAAATTCAACACGGGAATCTTCAAAGGCTTCAACAGCAACCCGCTGGAACGGGCTCCAGTTATCTACCACCATTTTACCGCTCCAGCGGCGATGCGCGGCGATATGTGCCAGCGTGGCGCGATAACGGTTTACACCTCTAACACCATTTTTATCACCATAGACATCAGGCAGACGAATCCCGTAATCATCATAATAGGGCATCGGTTTACGCAGTTCATCAAAAGCCAGTGAATAGGGTACTAAATAATCTGAATCGCTCCACATGCTGCGTAAATACATGTCCATTTTACGTTCATTATCAATCAATAGCGTGCCATGACGCTCCCGCTGCATGACCGCAACTGAATCGGCTGCTTGCAGGCTAAAATAATCTTTCTGGCGCTCCGGATGCGTGTTGTAATAACGGACACCATAATCAACCCAATTGCGCATGCCTTCGAGATTAAGCAAGGTCAGCAAACGCGGCGCTTGTTTTAAAAGATCGGGCAGGCCGGGGCTTGGGAATGTCTTGTGATGCCCGTGCACCGAGCCGGTTGTGCGATCCTGCATGTCCTTAATCAAATCAAAATAATGATGCAAGAGTTCACGTGTTTGTAACCGACGTGTGACGGCGGTTAACGACTGCAAAAAAGGAACAATCGCCTTAAAATTAGTATTTTTAGACAACGAATACGCAAAATCCTTAATTTCCGGCAGGATTTCTTCGCCCGCGATGGATGCAATCGTCGGTGCTTCTTCCAGATAAACGAGCAACGGCTCGACACCGCGCCCCATTTTTCCTAAAAACCGGGCACAATCGATATATTCCGACACACCTGCTTCTGAAAGCAGTGATTCAGCTTCAACGATACACTCATCAAAAACTCTATCAGCAGCTTCAAAACGGCAATTGAGTTGCTCCCAATATGCCTGAGACCTTGCCGGCCGCGCAATCACTTGCTCTGTCATGATTTATGCAAAGATTGTGTCAATCGCGTGGTCTAATGTTTTGCGGATATCCACATCATCGGTAATCGGGCGCACCATTGCCATACGACATGCCGCTTTCGGCTCAATGCCACCTTTAATTAAGGTAGCGGCATACGTCAGCAAACGGGTTGAAATGCCTTCATCCAGACCATGCCCTTTCAAATTACGTGCCGCGCCACCAATTTGCACCAGTTTACCCGCCAATTCACTATCAATACCCGTTTCTTTAGCAACAATAGCGGTTTCAATCGCTTCAGGCGGATAATCAAACTCAAAGCCGGTGAAACGCTGCTTGGTCGATTGTTTCAAATCTTTCATCAGACTCTGGTAACCGGGATTGTATGAAATCACCAGCTGAAAATCGTTATGCGCTCGAATCAATTCACCTTTTTTATCCAAAGGCAAGGTGCGGCGATGATCGGTCAAGGGGTGAATCACAACCGTCGTGTCCTGACGTGCTTCAACAATTTCATCAAGATAACAAATCGCACCAATACGTGCGGCAACCGTTAAAGGGCCATCCAACCAGCGTGTGCCATTGGCATCCAACAGATAACGACCCACCAAATCGGAAGCCGTCATATCTTCATTACACGCCACAGTAATCAGGGGTCTGCCAAGCTTCCATGCCATATATTCAATAAAACGCGATTTACCGCAGCCGGTCGGACCCTTCACCATCACCGGCAAACGCGCCGCATAAGCCGCTTCATAAAGCTCGACTTCATCGGATTGAGCCTGATAAAATGGCTCTTCTTTAATATTATACTGGTCAATATCGTTCATGGCTGCCCCTAGGAATAAATCTTATTGAAACATAATAACGCAAACAAACAAAATAACTAACTTATAAAACTTATGGTTTCCATAAAAGAAAATGATAATAAAAAGGCCTCCAACATGTGGAGGCCTTTTTGCAATTGCAGACGTTTAATCCGGGCTTACTTATGCGACCCGATATTTTCGCGCCAGCCTTCAAAGATTTTGTCAGCATCACCCGGGAAGGAATCGAATGCGCGGGCAAACTCGTTATGCGTTTTCGCGTATTCAATTGGATCAGCGCCAGACTTCCAGCAATCGTAGGCTTGATTCAATGATTTACCGCCAGCGGCAGGGCTGTCGATATGACCGAAAGCGCCACCACCACAGGTATTAATCACATTGCCATGGCCCAGATTCTCGAAGAAGCCTGGGAGACGCAATGCATTCATACCACCGGAAATAATTGGCGCAGTAGGTTTCATGCCATACCACTTCTGGTTGAAATAATGACCCATGCACTCATCACGCTCAAGCATATATGCAAGAACAGTTTCGCCACCATGGCCTTCCATTTTACCATAACCCATCGTTCCTGTATGAATACCGGAAGCACCCTGCAAACGGGCAAGCTTCATGTAACACAAGGGGTCCATGCCCATTGGAGATTTATACGAAGTCACAGCACCATGACCGGCACGATGGAAGTGCAGGAATGTATCAGGGAACGCATGACGCGCCGTGGTCACACCGGCAGGACCGGTTACAAAACCATCAATCAGGAAGGCAACGTGCTTTTCGTTACCATATTTGGCAAATTCACCCAGGATAAACTCACCGCGAGCAATACATTCTTCATGGAAATCAGCGGTTGCATTGGCAGAAAACAACTTGGCTTCGCCGGTTTCCTGCTGCGCACGATCCATCATTTCAGCAACCTTCGGAATCACAACCTTCATTGGACAGAAAGGCTGGTTGGCCTGCGGTTCGTCATTCTTAATGAAATCGCCACCCAACCAGAAATCGTAACATGCTTTGGCAAACGGATCAGGACGCAGACCCAGTTTCGGTTTAATAATCGTGCCGGAGATATAACCGCCATCCACTTCAGGACGGCCCAGAACACGCCACAAATCCGCAATGCCTGCGCTTGGTCCGTCGAATTTCCTGACCATGCATTCTGGAACCATGAAGTCCAACATACGCAAACCTTCATGATCGCCCATGCCCTGGTTGTTACCCAGAATCAAAGACCACAGATGCGAAATATTGTAATTACCATCAGTCAGATTCGGATCAAACAGGTCAACCGGATAAGCAACCTTCATCAAACCGCCGCCTGTGACATTGTTACCATCAGCAAATGCAGTTTCATCAATGTCATACACCAGCGCATCCACACCACGGGTGAAATCATCAGTCGTGGATACTTCTACGTTGGTACCGGTTGAAGATTCAGCGGCAATATGCGCTGCCACTTCCAGGAAACCATAGCCTTTAGCTGGTATTAGTTTATATGCGACAAGAAAATGCTTGCCTCCTGCGATCAAGTCTTCTTCATTCAAACTTAAATCGGCGTAACGATTCGATTGATCCATTAGGTAATCCTCCAAGTATTAATTATGAGCAGGAAGTTTGAACTTCCCTCTCCTTCGCGGCAAAGCACAATATACCTCTTTGCCGATAACTGGAAGTCTAGAAACACCTTCCATAATGTAAAATCAAAGCTTATGATGCATTCTATAAATATTACTTATGGGAGGCGCCCATGCACCTGACCCTGAAACAACTGCGTATCTTCGCTGCCGTAGCCGAGCAGCGCAATTATACGCAAGCGGCCAAAAGTCTGTTTCTTACCCAGCCTGCCGTTTCCATGCAAATCAAACAACTGGAGGAGCAGGCAGGTATGCCGCTTTTCGAACGCAGCGGCAAGCAGGTGCAACTGACCGAAGCCGGTGATGAACTGTTGCACCATGCACGCCTTATTCATCAGCAACTGGAGGAAGCGCAGCAAGTGATGGAAGAGATTCGCGGCCTTAAACGCGGCAGTCTGCATTTGACCATGGCCTCAACAGCCAATTATTTCGCGCCACGTCTGCTTGCCGCCTTCTGCAACCGTTACCCTGATATACAGGTCAGCCTGCAAGTAGCCAACCGCGACGGCCTGCTGCAAGCACTGGAAGACAATACCACGGATATTGTCATTATGGGTAAACCACCGCAGCGCATGGCCGTTGAAAGTGAGATGTTTATGGAAAATCCACTGGTGGTGATTGCCCCGCCCGAGCATAAATTGGCCCGGCAGAAGAAAATTCCACTGGCTGCACTTGCAAAACATCCGTTTATCGTCCGCGAACGCGGCTCCGGAACGCGCGCCGCCGTGGAACGATTTCTTGCCCAACACAACATCGAACGCCCCGGTGGCATGGAAATGAATTCTTCAGAAGCCATTAAACAGGCGGTCCGGGCAGGGCTTGGACTTGGCGTAATTTCCATGCACACACTGGAAATGGAACTCACACTCAAGCGACTTGCCGTTCTGAATGTTGAGGATTTCCCGATCATGCGTCACTGGCGACTGGTTTACCGACGCGATAAACGCTTCTCCACCATTGCCCGTGCGTTTCATGATTTTATCGTCGAAGAGGCAAGCGAAATTCTAGGGGACAATACGGTTAGCTGGTAGTTTCTTCATTCATAGGCAGGTGAATACTCAAAGCCACCACCGCTGCCGGTAGCACCAGCAGATTAATAAACGGAAGCAGTATCAGCGCCAGCGCCAAACCACCAAAACCAAGCCAGAAAAAGCGCTGCCTGGAAAATACAGCCTTGCGCCGCGAAAAGTTCCAACCGCGCCTTGATGCCGAAACATCCAACAGTTCAAAATTCAGAAACCGGATACCGCCATAACCCCAAATCAACATCGCCGCCAACTGTCCAATCACCGGTATCCAAATCACCGCCAGCGCCAGCATGCCAAAAAGAAGTAAGCCGCCGAGAGGCCGGACGGCATTGGCCAAACTCTGCCCGACAAAACGCATCATACTCTGCTCCGGCACAGCCAGCGCCTTGCCGTTGTGCAAGATCTCGGCACGTTCAGCAAGCATATCCAGCCACGGCGCAGCCGCTACCGTACCGAGTACGGTGAACGAAACCGCCCCCGTAAAAAACGCCAGCAAAACCGCCAGCAACCACACCACCCGTGCCAGTGCCTGCCAATACCACGCATCGCCCGTCGGCATCCACAATCCGGCAAGATATTCGGCCAATGCATAGGAGCCGAAACCAACACCCAACATCAACACCAGAAGCAGCAGCACGATTCGCCACAACACCGCGCGCAAACTCGCCTCGGCCAACAATCGCCGCATGCCCGAAAGCAGGCTCAAACAACCCTCAAGCATCGCCATCTTCCAGTTTTAAATCACCAACAATGCGCTGCGCCGCCGCCACATCTTCCTGTTCAACAAAAACGCGAATATCCATCACATCCGGCAACGGCATCAGCGCATGCATGCCTGCATTATCCACACGAAAACCGATGCCGCGCTCGCTCAGCGCATCGCACAACACCTGCAAAGACACCGGATCGGAAAGTTTAAGTAATATTGGCATGCGGCCAGCCTAGCCTGTTCTGGATTCTCTGACTGCATCTAATACATCCCGGGTTGTTACTACAGTTTTTATGCCAGCCACATCAAAGGCTGATGTTTCTCTTTCTGTTCTTGGGACAACCGAAAAAATAGAACCATCCCGTCGGCGAATCTCAACATCTTCATTTTGAGCCGTGTTTAATTGCCTTAAAACATCTTTTTCACCCTCAAAAGGAGGCTTCTAAGCCAATATCTACCCAAAAATAAGGCCTTTAATCATTATCTTTCAATTACTTACCTTGGTCCGACCCCGTACTGTTTGCCGTACTGTGTCGCCCAAGACCTTGTTCCTATAACTTAATATCAACTGTTTTTCCAACAGTACGGGCGACCACAACTGCCTTTCTTAATTTTGGCAAACATTAACAGGGTCAATCATGGTGATGATAAAGATTGAAAATAATTATCTTCGATAATTCCTGTTCCTATAAGCTTTTCGCACTCTGTTGGGTTATCAATAAGTAATTTCCCTAAAATATCTTGGAGTAAAGTTGCATCTTCAGGAAAATCTTCTTTGCCACTCCATTCATCTGAAATTCGCAATGCTATTACTTCTGCGTAGTTTGTTAAATTCGACATTCTGTTTCCTTTAATAAAACCGACTCAATATCTTTACGTGTTTTTATATTTGCAAAATGTGCCATTTTATGATGGTGAGCGCATACAACAGATAAATTCCATATACCATCAACTCCACCAGCATGTAGTGGAATTATATGATGTACTTCAATATATTTATGGCGCATCACGAATCTGTGTGGGTAGCTGCCATTAAGCAACCCCTTTTGTATCCGGGTACAGGTTGAGATCACCAAGGTGAAAATAGATT
>QILF01000135.1 GCA_003233235.1 Zetaproteobacteria bacterium | reverse complement strand
CACCATTCACCTCATTCCAACTCAAAATCGCACTCGAAGTGGGATTGCAACTCATCCACCCAGACTTTTGCAAGTGGCTCTGAATAACTCATCATTTGCGATAGCGCACGCAAAACAGGCAAGTTCAAGGCAAGGATTGCAAGCAATAGTATTGCTATTGCTCAAATTTTTAACGCAGAAATTGCCTGTTTTGCGCGACACTCTCATCCAATCGGAGTTGTTCAGCGCTTCCTTAAGAAAGCACCGAAGTAGCTTCCTTAAGAAAGCACCGAAGTATTTGCCGCAGCACTAAGCCAGCTATCTAATTCTTTCCGGCGTTCAAGTGCATATAATTCGTCGCAACCGCCGACGTGCCTGTCATTGATAAAAATTTGTGGCACGGTGCGCGCACCCTGACTGCGTTCAAGCATTTCTTCACGACGCTCAGGCTCAGCTTGGATATTATATTCGACGAAGGCTAGCTCCTTTTTCTTGAACAGCGCCTTGGCACGTACGCAGTAGGGGCAAAACGAACTGGAATATATTTCAATCTTGGGCATGATTTTGTTACTCCTTGGTGGTTAAACGCGCCAGTGAAAATGCACGCACCTCAATACCTGTACGGCGCAGAGCACGGCAAGCATAATGCATGGTAGCGCCCGTTGTCATAATGTCATCGACAACCCATACCGTCTGCGCAGTGCCGATTTTGCTCCGGTTGTCGTTATTGACGGCAAAGGCCTTACGCAGATTTTTCCAGCGTGCTTTACCGCTCAGGGACGATTGGCGTGCCTGCTCTCCGCTACGTCGCAGTATTTGCCAATTCATCGTGCCGCCACTGCGCTGCGTTATCGCCCGACAGAGGTCTGCAGCATGATGGCGTCCGGCCCGGCGCATGCGCGATAAAGGCATGGGAACCGGCAACAACAGGCTGTTTGTGTCGAACAAATCCTGTAATCGTGCTTGCGCAGCATCCAATAACCAGTGAATTCCGGCATCCTGCCCCTGTAGTTTCCAATCGAGAATAGCCTGACGTACCGGCCCTTCATAAATAAACAGACTGTCCGTTTGTTGTTGCGGTGAAGGCCGACGCAAACAACCTCCGCACGGGCCGGGAGCCATTTCGGCAGGCAGAATGCGTCCGCAGCGGTAGCAATGTTCAAGCGGCCAAATACACATGGATTTACTACACTCGGTGCAACTGCCCCCGCTTTCGACAAGCGGTGTACGGCAAAAAATGCAGGCGGGCGGAAACAGGACGTTACGCCCCGTGTTAACCCAACCGGACAGCATAGTTGACAGCGCGGACATGCCAACCAGCATGCCTGATATGCTAGACAGCCGCAATTGGTTTTCCCCGATACCTGAAAATCGCCGCCGCGCCTTCAATCAAGGTCAGCGGCAAGGCGTACGAATTGAAGTCAACGGCAAAGAAATGGTGAATTTCGCATCCAACGATTACCTCGGCTTGAGCACGCATCCAGATGTGTGCAGGGCGGCTATTGAGCTTATTGAAAGGCACGGAGCCGGAAGTGGCGCATCACGATTAATCAGCGGCGACGACCCTTTATATCATCGGCTGGAGCAGGAGCTGGCAGCATGGAAAGGCTTTGAGGCAGCGCTACTGGTCGGCTCAGGAATGCTGGCCAATATGGGGTTACTTCCTGCGCTGGGCAATCGACATACCACTTTATTCTGTGACCGTTTGAACCATGCTTCGCTGGTCGATGGTGCACGTTTGAGTGCTGCGCATGTCGTGCGTTTTAAGCATTTGGACATAAAACAGCTTAAAAAATCCATGCAAAAATATGCTTCTGAACGAACGCTGATTGTTTCGGACGGCGTGTTTAGCATGGATGGCGATTGTGCAAATGTTGGTGCGCTTTTAAAGCTGGCTGAAAAGTATGATGGCCTGCTGATTCTTGATGATGCACACGGTTTTGGTACAGCGGGAAAAGACGGGCGCGGTCTAAGCTCGGTAAATGGAGCTGCGGGACACCCACGACTCATTGAAATCGGCACCTGCGGCAAAGCACTGGGCAGTTACGGGGCATTTATTCTCGGCAGCAGCGAGATAATCGAGGGATTGCGCCAGCGACTACGCACCATGACCTATTCGACGGCTCTGCCGACACACGTTTGTGCAGCAAGTCTGGCTGCATTGCATGTGCAGCAAGACGGTACTGTGGTGCGTAAATTGCAGCAGAATGTGGCGCTCTTCAGGCAACTGGCGGAACAGCTATCGTTACCGTTATCGCCATCTTCAACACCCATTCAGCCGCTGCTGCTTGGCGATGATCACGCTGCTTTGCAGGCATCTGGAACCTTGGCTCAACGCGGTTTTTTTGTCTCCGCAATTCGTCCGCCGACGGTTCCGGAAGGCACTGCGCGGTTGCGGATTACCTTATCTGCAGCGCACAAAGAAGAAGACATTGCGGCGCTGACGCAGGCTTTGGCCGAGGTCATGAACTGATGTTGCCGACGCTGGTTTTTGTGCATGGCTGGGGGCAGAGCGTACAAACGTGGCATGCACAAATAGAATATTTTTCCGAGCGGTATGAGGTGCTGTGTTTAAACCTGCCCGGGCACGGTGGCGCTCCGGATATGCCAATAAACCAATGGGAAAATACGCTAGTTGCGCAACTGCCTGATGCGCCGCATATTATCATCGCCTGGTCGTTGGGCGGGGTGCTGGCGCTACGTCTGGCGCTACGCGGCTCGCCGAAATTGTGCGGATTGGCATTGCTGGCAACAACCCCTTGTTTTCGTATGCGTCCGGATTGGCGGTATGGGTGTGCGGATGAGGTATTTGACAGTTTCCGAAAAAACCTTGATGAAGATGCCGAACGCTTACTCGAACGTTTTTTTGCGCTCATGCTGCAAGGCGGTGACGTGGACCGGCGACGTTATCTGGATATTGTGCGACAGGCCGTGGACCGGCGCAATCCGGCAACGCGCGCGGGTTTGAAAAACGGACTGACATTGCTGGAAACACTGGATTTACGGCCATTATTAAATGATATGATGCTGCCAACGCTGGTGATTCACGGCACAAATGATGCGGTTGTTCCGGTTGATGCAGGACGTTTTCTGGCCCGCCATATCCCACATGCAGCATGGCATACGCTGCAAGCCGGTCATGCGCTGCACCTGACGCAAGCGCAGGTATTGAATGAAATATTGGAGGCATGGTGTCTGAACAACATCTCAACACGCAACGCGTAGGGCGTGCTTTTGCGCGTTCGGTCGCGACGTACGATACGCATGCTGTTTTGCAACGCGAGGTTGCGGAACGGCTGTTGAATCATCTCGAATTCGTGCAAATCAAACCGCAACGGGTGCTGGAAATCGGTTGCGGAACCGGTTATTTCACACGCCTTTTGCGGCAGCGCTTTAATCGCGCCCATCTGGCGACCATTGATATTGCACCCGCGATGGTCGTCGCGGCACGCAACACGCATCCGCGCCGTATGCCGTGGTCGGCAAAAACATCCTTTGCCGCTGCCGATGCCTGCCATTTGCCGTTTGCCGATGCCAGCTTTGACCTTGTTGCATCCAGTTTGGTCATGCAATGGGTGAATGATCCGCAGCAGATGCTGGCTGAAATGCGGCGAGTATTGGCTCCCGACGGGCTGATCCTGTTTTCCACTTTCGGGCGACGCACATTAAGTGAATTGCGCCAGTCGCTAGCGGATTTTTCGCATGGTCATGCCGGACTGATACTGCCTTTTCCCGATGTAACCAGCCTTGGGGATGCGCTGATGAAGCTGCCGGTTGAACTGCCGGTAAGCGATAGCGATTTATTTACCCTGACCTATGCCGATGCGATGGCATTGGTGCGCGAACTCAAAGGTTTGGGTGCATCGTCAAGCGGTATTCGTAATCGCCCTGCCGGTTTATACGGGCGTCGTCTGCTCAAGCACCTGGATGAAAATTATGCGCTCAAACACAGTGATGCAGACGGGCGAATCCACGCCACCTTTGAGGTGCTTTATGCGCAGGCATGGTATGCCGAAGCACCGCGCAATTACGACCATATGATTCCAATCGAGCAAGTGGATGGCTGCTAGTATTTTTGTGACTGCAACGGATACCGGCGCTGGCAAAAGCTTTGTCACAGCAGCGTTAACCCGCGCCCTGCTGGCGCAAGGTCACGATGTTGCGGCTATCAAACCGGTAAGTTGCGGACGTGCTAAAAACAACTTAAATGAGGATGTGGCAATACTTCTTGAGGCGCAGGGTATGCGTGCAGCACAGGCCGGTGAGATAAATCTTTACGATTTCTCTGATTTTTCTGCGCCCGCGTTTGCTGCACATTCAGGTAAAGATGGTGTTGAACTCCAACATCTTGCCGCATGGTGTGAGCGCATCTGCAATCGGCATGCATTGACTCTTATCGAAGGCATTGGCGGATTGATGGTTCCACTGAATGCACAGATGCTGGTCAGCGATTGGCTGGCAAAGCTACCGCAAGCAGAGGTATTGCTGGTGGTCAGAGCACGTTTGGGCGGTATCAATCATGCATTACTGACACTTGAAGTGCTTAGAAAAATGCAACGGTTTCCACGCTGGATTGTGGTCAATGCCGCAGATGCCGCTGGCGATGCCATGCTGGCTCAGCACTGCGAGGCAATCGCACCACGGCTCGAAGGCAAATGTCGTTTGCTTACGCTTCCCTATCAATCAACACAATACGATGCTGCGCTTAATCCATCAGCATCACCGCTTGAGCCTCTACTCGCTGATCTGGCATGGAAACTATAACAATCAACCGATAGCTGGTGCATGGGATAAAAATCATCGTTGATGATATCCGCGTTATTTTATATCTGCAAAATAGCAGTGAATTCAATACCCAGAGATAAATACACGTCCTAATTTTGACAACCCTGAGACAAGGAAACACCGCATGGAATATTAATACTTTACTATATTATAATATAGTGTTATATTTCGCAAATGGAATCAATACCGGAAGGAAAAATTCAGGCTGCCAGCGAAGGATTGCGTGCCATTGCGCATGAATTACGTCTGTCCATTCTCTGCCATTTGTTGGAAGGACCGTTGTGCGTGCAGGAGCTGATGGCCGCTACCGATGCGGCGCAATCGAATTTGTCCCAGCATTTATCCAAAATGCGCATACTGGGCCTGCTAACCAGCGAAAAACGCGGCCAGCATGTGTATTACCGGCTTGCCGATCCAAAATGGGGGGATGTGCTGAAGGCATTGCAATGCATCTATTGTCCGGAAATGGCTGAAACAGGTGGCATCAACTCACAAAAGGAGATTTCCACATGAATATTACAACAGCGCAACTGCGTGAAAAACTGAAAAAGGGTGAAATTACGCATCTGATTGATGTGCGTACTACTGGCGAATTCCATTCCGAGCGTTTTGACGTGCAGCCGCTGGTCAACCATCCACTGGATCAAATTGATTCGCTTGATCTGCCGAAAGATGCGGAAATATACCTCACCTGCCGTTCGGGAAACCGTTCAGGAAAGGCGCAGCAACGCCTACAGGAGCTTGGATTTACACATGTGATTAATGTTGAAGGCGGCTTTTTGGCGTGGCAGGCGGCAAAATTTCCGGTCACCAAAACAAAAAACGTATTCCCCGTGCTGCGGCAGGTACAAATCGCTGCCGGTGCATTGATATTGCTTGGTGCTTTGGGTTCGTTGTATATCGCACCGGCACTAATCTGGTTGGCTGTGTTTGTCGGCGCGGGACTCACTTTTGCCGGACTAACCGGCACCTGCGGTATGGCTATATTGATAGCCAGAATGCCGTGGAATAAAGCCATGCAATCACAGGAGGCATAACATGAACGACCATCAATATAACGATTTAACACAAAATATTTCACATCACATTGCGGAACTCGGCAAGCACATTCCCGAAACCATGCAAGGCTTTTCGGCACTGGCGAAAAATGCCGGAAAAAATGGCGCACTCGATCAGAAAACCAAGGAACTGATCGCTCTTTCTCTCGGTGTTGCCGCACATTGTCAGGGATGCATCGGTTTTCACAGCAAGGCGCTCATCAAGCTCGGCGCAACACGACAGGAAGTAGCCGAAGCACTTGGCATGTCTATTTACATGGGCGGTGGCCCGTCGCTGATGTATGCCGCGCAGGCTTTGCAGGCATTCGACGAATTTAATTCAACACAACACTAAAAATTCAGGAGAATCGTCATGCTATTTCGCCAACTTTTTGATGAAAACACATGGACTTATACTTATTTGCTCGCCGATAAAAAAAGCCGCGAAGCGGTGCTGATTGACCCGGTGCTTGAGCAAGTGGACCGGGATATAAGCTTGCTCAATGAACTGGGTTTAACGTTAAAGTACACGTTCGATACACACGTTCACGCGGATCATGTAACTGCCAACGGCGCACTGCGTGAACGCACAGCTTGCAAAACAGGCGTATCAGCAAAAGGTGGTGCCGGCTGTGCGGATTTGCAGTTGCAAGAAGGCGATCAATTCTCTTTTGGTTCACATCAGATTGAAGTATTGGGAACACCGGGACATACCGAAGGCTGCTTGTCGTTTATCTGCAGCGACAAGGTGTTTACCGGTGATTCGTTGCTGATTCGCGGCTGCGGGCGTACTGATTTTCAGCAAGGTGACGCGGGCATGTTGTTTGATGGCATCACTGAAAAACTTTACACACTTCCCGATACGATGCAGGTCTATCCGGGTCACGATTACCGTGGCATGACGGTATCCAGCATCGGCGAGGAAAAAGCGCATAATCCGCGTATAAAATTAGGCCGTGAAGATTTTATCGAATTCATGAACAAGCTGAATCTACCGCATCCGAAGAGAATTCATGAGGCTGTTCCAGCCAATCTGGAATGCGGGCAGGCGAAACAGGCAGCAGCGTAAAAAAATGACTCATCTTTCTCCCCGTTGGCTTGAATTTTTTCCCGAACTGCGCAAGGTGAACGATGCCGTCTGGCATGAAACCCTGAATAAAATTAAAACCGTTCGGGTCGGCAAGGGCGATGTGCTATTTCATAACGGTGATGGCTGCAACGCATATGTGCTAACCATTTCCGGCTCCGTGCGCGTACAAATGATGGACCCGCAAGGACGGGAAATTGTGTTGTACCGGGTGGAAGAAGGACAAAGCTGCATGCTGACGACCATTTGCCTGATGGGTGCGCAGAAATATCCGGCAGAAGGTATTGCTGAAACCGATTCCGAACTGGCGATATTACCGCTTGGCGCTTTTGAACATGCGCTCACTGCCAGCAATGGTTTCAGACAGTTTGTAATGGGCAGCATCGGCTCCCGTATCTGCGATCTGATGCAACTGGTGGAAGATGTCGCTTTCAGGCGCATGGATGCGCGTCTGGCCCGTTTGTTACTCAAACAAACTGGCCAGCAAAACGAATTGGATTGCACGCATCAGCAATTGGCATTTGAGCTCGGCTCGGCGCGCGAGGTGGTGAGTCGTTTATTGAAGGACTTTGAACGCAAGGGGTGGGTGCGTTTGAGTCGTGGAAAGATTGAGTTATGCCATTTGCAGGCATTGATAAATATTGCCGAACAGGATCAGTGACAGGTCAGTGCCAATGATCAGTGACAATGTCACGGATATTTTTATTTCTGTCGGATAGCATGTAGCGAAATTGCAACACAAGGAGATGAAAATGAAAGCAAATCTTGGTAGTGCGGATCGTGTAATGCGTTTTATTTTAGGACTTGGCCTGATTGCCGCCGGTATTCTGGCTGGTTTGGCATCGCCATGGAATATCGTTGCGATGGCTGTAGGCGGCATACTTGCCGTGACGGCGTTGATTAAATTTTGCCCGGCTTATGCCATTATCGGTGCTAGCACATGTGCGAAAAGATAATGGGAATGGCTTGTTCCTTACGCTATTTGGGCGTATTTATTGCCTTGTTGTGCATACCGTTCGCAGCTTCCGCCGACGGTATGGGCCAACCGGCCACCACAACCTACGAAAAAGTCACCGTCATGCAGGCGCACACGGCTTGGGAAAAGGCCGGCAACACACCGAATCCAGCTGTCTTTGTGGATGTGCGCACCGCATTAGAATATGCCTCCGGGCATATTCCCGGAGCCGTTAATATCTCAATACAATCGCTAGCCAAGCGCATGCGTGATGTACCCAGAGATGGGGATGTTTATGTGTATTGCGAAGCAGGAGGCCGGGCTTCGCGTGCTGCCGACATGTTGGCCAATGCAGGATATACCAACATTAAACTTGTGCCGAAAAGCATGCGCGGTTGGCGAGCTGCTCATTATCCCATCGAAAAATAAAACTAGCAAAGGAAACACACGATGAGTGCAATCAAACATCAAATCGTCATCGTTGACGGCGGAACGGCAGGCATTGTGGTGGCACCACACCTGAAAAGTGCTGATTGAACCGTCGGATACACATTATCAACCGGGATGACGTAAAAGGTTTCATCGAAGCCACCCGAAGCGAAAGTATTGCCAATAACTACAGCTATGATACCGCCATTAACATATGGAATGTCATCAAACCGGAGTTATTCAGAGCTACTTGCAAAAGTCTGGGTGGATAAGGAGGTGCTGATTAATTCTGGGTAAAGCAGCTTGCATTAAGAATGTGCCAAATCAAGGCGCAATGTGCACGTAATAGCACGGCTATTG
>QILF01000111.1 GCA_003233235.1 Zetaproteobacteria bacterium | reverse complement strand
AACCACAGCCACACCATTTTGTGAATCAACGCGCACCGCATCGGCTTTGTCATTCAGCCGCTGTTGAAGCAACACCGCCTGCACCTGCCAGCGCAAAAATAACGCCACAGGATCGCTACCAACAGCTTGCACAGTTGGAAACAAGCGGTGGCGAATCCGGTTGCGCAACAGCGATGTATCCTTGTTGCTGGCATCTTCATGCCAATCCACACCGGCGTCCCGCAGAATCTCAACCATCTCGCGACGCGCCACTTGTAGCAATGGTCGAATAACAAAAAAACTATCGTGTTCGCGCTGATAGCGCATACCACAGCAACCCGCCGGACCCGCGCCCTGTAGCAAGCGCATCAACACCGTTTCCGCCTGATCATTGCGGTGATGGGCAAGACACAGCGTATTTATTTTTTGCGAAGATGCCCATTTGGAAAATTGTCCGAAACGACCCTTCCGTGCTTCAGCTTCACGGTTTTTTCCGCTCGGTGCAGATAAACGGGCACGGTGAAATTCGATACCCCACGAAGCCACTCTGCGCTGCAAAACATCCGCAATATCCGCAGAACGCTCACCCCAACCATGATCCACATGCCATGCCACCACCTGATGCCCGTGCTGCGCCAAAGCCAGCAAAAGTGCCGTAGAATCAGCTCCTCCGGAAAAACCAACAGCCAAGCGATGCGGTAAGTCCTGCCCGGCCAGCCAATCCCGCGTCATCGTGGATAAAACAGGTAAAGACAAAGCAGCCCTTAGCTCTTTTCCAGAGCTTGCCAACCCGGCAAAGCTGCGGAAATCAGTGTGTGGACAGGATTTCCCGTATCTAGGACCTCGAAAACATCTTCGACGCTGCCAGCGAGCAACACCTTGCCAACATTCACCATCAGCAACACGTTCGTGTCCACCTTCGCCTCCTCGCCAAGCTGTGCGCTCACGCCTTCAAGCTTTCCTCCCGGCAGATGGTAAGCAGACAGTTGTTGTCCCAACTGAGCAGTTGATACACTAAATCGCTGCAAATGCCACTGTCTGGCCGACTGCGACAGCCCCTTCAATGCCGTTCCGGTGATGACAAAACCGCGATTACACAAAATGGGGACACTTTTTCCATCTGCCATTTTCAACGCATCAACACGCACGCTGCCAAGCGGCTTGCGACCGCTTCGTTCATCAATACTGCGTAAAAGTCGCTCTAGCCCATCATTTCTGCTGACTGCGGATTCAGCCTGCGCAAAACCGGGACTGAATGCCAGTTTGCCCTTTAGTAAATTTCCGTTCAGCGCATTTCCCTTGTTCCCGGACATCGACCATTCGCCACCGGCCGCCAAACACATGCACACAACAGGATCATCAACCGAAGCCCCGTTTTCACGCACACCCAGTTCCAGCACGTCCAGTTCCTGTAACCAGGAGAATAAAACCTCGCGTAACGCCAAAGCAATCAGCAGCAGTGCTGCCGCGTTGCCGCGCAACAACAAACCGGATGCGCTGTATCCATCCATAAAAATACCGTCTTGATGATTCAGCAATTGCACAATCCCGGGCTGAAAAACTACATCCAGGAATTCCCCCATTCCGGGACCGCTGCGACGCTCGACAATACGAAGATATTCAGACCATTCCACCCGCAGGCAAGCTTGAGCTACGCACCCGCCCACACCCCTCATCAACGGCACCTTGGTATCTTTTTGCAACAGTACAATATTTCCCTTGGCATGCGCTTCGCCGAGAATGCGTCCTGCTTCCGACCCCCTGCCCTCGCCAATCAGCTCGGTTTCGCGATTTAGCCAGCGTTGCTCGGATATTCTACGTTCGCGCTCAAGCTTCGCATCCTCTTCGAAAAGTAGAAACGCCTGTACGGTCGTTTCATCTTCTCGCCACGGCGTTGCATCCGAACGACTTTTCCCGAATAAACCCTTATCGCCATGTGCAAGCAACCACGCGGCAAAAGGATGATCTGCAACAAGCTGCAAAGCATCACTAAATTCACTGGCAACCTGTTCCGGTGAGCTGAGCAATTTATCCAGACGTCTGGCATCCAGCGCCCATTTCACCCACATACCCTGACCTGTTTTTTCACCAATATCGCGTAGCGAAAGCCGTGCCCAGCTGCGTTGAAGCAGATGATCACCCAAATGATCTGCGGCAAGACCGTCCAATACCTGCCGGGCTGTCATCTGCGATTCTGTGGAGAACATCTGTCGCAAACACGGCAGAAGCTCCGTTTCCATACCATACGCAACCACCATGTGCGCGGCATCGGAAAAAATACGGCCCCGGGGCTGATTCCGGAAAAATGCCAACGCCGGAACCGGAATCGCCAACGCCTGCACCACCTGCAAGCGTTGCGCATCGTTTACGTTAATCTGATGTTCAGAAAATTCGTGCAACAACCAGTGGAAACTCGCCCCCAATACTTGCACCAGAACCATATCCAGCATATCGGCATGCTCGTCGGGCAGTTGTTTTATCCCCTCCCGAAGCAACCTGACCATCAGCATATTCACTGCTGCCAACCACAGCAGGCGTACCTCATTGGCAGGCAATTCAGACCTGTCCACTGCTATATTCCATGCTTTTTGCCAGTTTTCCTGCAAAAAACGCCGCAAAAGCCGACCACCGTGCTCATCGGCACACCAGTGGTGAAGCAAGTGTCCGGATAAATTCGGCTGGCTGGCGCGCAAAGCCTGCATCATAGTATGCGTTTGCGTATCCTGTTTGGGCAAGGTATGCGCGGAAACAGTTATCCCTTCCACCATGTATTGCAGCATCAGTTCACGTAAACGACGCACAACGAGAAGTGGTAGCGTGGATATGTCCGGATGCAAACCGAAAGGAATATATTGCAACGCATCCTCACCAACAATCACAAGCGGCATCTGCCGCATATCAATATGACACAAGCCGACAGGCTGTCGGTCTCCCAACGACTGCAAAAGCGCTCCCCGCGCGCGCATTTCACTGACAGATAACATCGTTACTCCTTAGCCCGTTACTGAAAAACGTGCCATACTACGTCTGCTTAAGGAAGCTCTGAACAACAAGACAAAAATCATTGCCTATTTCCCTAACCATGTAAACCATCATGCATTGCAGCGTGAACGGGCCTTCCATAGCATGCAGCTCCCATGATTCAGTATCTCTACCACCCGATAGCGCCCCGGAACGGCCTTTGCAAATTTCGTTTAGACCTGAAAAGCTTGCGAAATCTATTACGCCTGTCCGTTTTTATTGCCTTTTTTCTTTTGCCCATGATTTCCCGCGCCACCATCGTCACCACACTGCCGCCACTGGCCGGCATGGTGCTGCTGCTTGATACCGAAGCCGATGTCCATTGTCTGCTGCCGCCGGGGGCGGATGCACATGATTTTCAGCTCTCGCCGAGAAGCGTGCAGACGCTAAAACAAGCGAAATTGCTTATCCGCAGCAGTTTTGACGACGGGCATTGGCCCGGCTTATCACTTCCCGGTCACAGCCTCGATTTATGGCCGGAAACAGCGCATGCATGGCTTTCTCCCGAAAATGTCCGGCAACAACTGCCGCGTCTGGCTGCTGTACTACAAAAACTCGCACCGCAACGCAAACAACGTATCAGCAAGGCATTGATTCAGGCGTTGCAACAGTGCGATGTCATGGATAGCGCATTAAAACAAACGTTCATGCGATTCCGGAAAGATGGCGTTATCATGCAGCACAATGCATGGGAAAAAGTGCTGAAAGCTTATCATGTACCAGTATGGAACGTATTGGAATCGCATCATCATGGCGACAATATCCGACCACGCCGGCTTGAGTCGGCGCTCACTCAACTTGCCAAACATCCTGCTGCCGCGCTGTGGGGCAATAAACGAAATGCCAATCGCGGTCTTGAATGGTTAAACAACCATCGTGAGAAACGCGGGCAAGCTGCAAAGAAACTCCTGCTTCTCGACCCGCTGGGCAAATGCGGCATGAACTGGACGCAACTGATGCAGGCGAACCTACGCGAGATGTCCCGATGAGCGCACCTGCTATTCGTCTCAATCATATCGCTTTCGGGCCGCCTGCAGCACGTATTCTCGACCATATCGACCTGCAACTTGATGCAGGGCACTTTCTCGGCATTGTCGGCCCCAACGGGGCGGGGAAAAGCACCCTGCTGCACATTATTTGCGGCTTAATCGAACCGGATGAGGGACATATCGACCTGTTCGGCGAATGCCTGTCGCGCAACAGCCGCAAACGCCTGCTCGGGCAACTGCGTTTCCTGCCGCAACGTCAGGATGGTATCGCCGCCATGCCTATCCGCGTACACCATGTCGTCGCCATGGGACTGAATGCCGCACATGGCCCGTTGTGGAGAAAAAATCCGCAGCGCGACATTATCGAACAGGCACTGGAACGCACAGGCATGGCCGCGCATGCCGATACTGATTTCCGCGCCCTCTCCGGCGGGCAGCAGCAGCGCGTGCGTCTGGCACGTGCACTGGTCGCCTCGCCACGCATTCTACTGCTTGACGAACCGGCGGCAGCACTTGATTCACCTGCTCAGGATAAATTATACAAACTACTGCGCAAATTATGCGATGAAATGCAGATGGCGATCGTCATGGTCGAACACGATATTGCCGCCATCAGTGATTATGTTGATTCCGTAGCCTGCTTGAACCGGCGCATTCATCACCATGCGATGCACGGAGAGACCATTCCCGAACAGGTTTGGCACGATATGTATGGCGATCATATGCATGTCATGGCACACGATGCGCATTGCATCGGTTGCGAATCGAATGAAGGCGTTCCAAACGATGCTGCGCCACACGAATCTACGCCACACAAACACACACCACACGGAACCGGGACATGACCGGCATAGACGATTTTCTGGCCAGTGTGGTCATGCGTGAAGCACTGGCTCCGGCAACGCTGATTGCCATTGTCGCTTCCAGTATTTCGGTCATGGTGCTTGCCCACCGGCTGGCTTTTATGACTGTCGGCGTTTCACACGCCACATTAGCCGGTCTCGGTTTTGCCGTGGCCTTTTCTCTGCCACTGCTGCCCAGCGCGGCATTCACAGCCGTTGCCGTGGCGCTGATTCTGGCCTTACTTTCACCCAAACGCGGCATCAACGAGGATGCGGCAACCGGTGTATTGTTTGCTGGAGCTATGGCGCTGGGTATTGTCCTGCTTTCCGGCGCAAACCGGCATGACGTTGACCTTTTCGGGCTACTTTTCGGTAATATTCTGATGGTTTCGGATGAAGACAGGTTCTGGCTGCAATGCGGAAGTGCTGTTGCCATGATTTCACTACTATGGCTGGCAAAACCATGGTGGAGCATGGCTTTCGATAGCACCAGCATGCGCGCCATGGGGCTGCCGGTGCAACGTTATCGGCTGCTACTTTATGCAGTGGTCGGATTAACGGTCGTCATGTGCGTAAAGCTTGCCGGTATCGTACTCACCGCAGGCCTACTGGTGTTACCTGCAGCCAGCGCCTGGTTATGGGGACGCGGACTGATTTCCATTTGGGTAATCAGTCTGCTGCTGTCGCTTGGCGGCACATGGACCGGCTTGTATATTTCCTATGTATTTGATTGGCCATCGGGCGCAACCGTGGTTCTTGTGTTATGCGCGGTTTTTCTTGTCAGCCGCATCAGCTATTGGCTTATTCATCACAAGGAGACACTCAGAAGACACCACTGAGACGAATTCACGAAGAAAAACACCGGATAAAATCAGTGTTTCTCAGATTTATGTGTAAAATAAATCGATAGCGATACCATTAGAATACCGATGCCCATGTAAAGAATGTTCAACGGATTATCAAAACTGACATGCAATACGTTTTTGAAAAAGGCAACGACCAGAATCATAAGTACCACCTTGGCCAAGCGATCCTTTAAGTCATCCAGACTGTTAATCATCAGAATATTGCTCGCTTCCTTATCACCGTGGGCAATATCAATCTTGCTGATGAACAATTCATACAAACCCATGGCAAAAATAAGCAGCACCGTGCCGAGCAGGAAATCATCAACGGCTGAAATAATCTGCCCCACGGCTTCAACGTGGAAATCCGGGTAACTCACACCCATAAAGGTCATCTCAATAAACTGCCAAGCCAAGTGCAGCATATTCTCGGCGGCCATAAAAAACAGCAGGAACATGCCGATTATTGATGACACTACAGCCAGAATAACCACAAAGCGGCTATTCCACAGTAACCATTCAAATCCACGTTCAATCATCATTCACTCCCCGGCGTTTACTTTTTTAGGCGGTTTTAACGGCGCTAATAAGTCCGGCATCATCCAGACTTTTATTATCCACCTTGCAATAAACCGTCTGTTCATCGGCATAAATTTCCACTTCCATCACACCTTGCACGGCCAGCAAATGCTTTCTCAAACGCGTTTCGGTATCTGCTCCATCAACATCGACATGAAACATTCGTGTCGCCACATGACGCGGCTGCGGCATGAACAGTGCAATCAATAACCACACAGCCAGCAATGCGGCAATGACTAAAAACGCATCGCTTTCGTTGTGCTGCGCCGGTACATACAGCAAACCACCGAGCAAACCACCGACAAATGCCCCGAAAAACTGGCAAGTATTAAACACACCGACCGCCGTACCCTTCGCCGAAGCTGGCGCAATTTTCGAGATTAGCGAGGGCAGGGTCGCTTCCAGCGAGTTAAAGCCGACGAAGAAGATAAATAACGCCGCTGCAATCACAGCTAACGACTGCGTATCCAGCGACATCAAACCCAAACCGAGTACCAACATCAAAATCGCCGATACAAATACCTGTTTCATTTTGCGCTTCGACTCGGCAATGACAACCATCGGTATCATCAGCAGAAAAGCACCGCCCATCACCGGAAGATACAACTTCCACTGCTGCGTACTTTCCAGAATCGGGGAAGTCGGGTCCATCAGCACCATTGGCAAGATGACGAACATCGCGGTAAGCGACGCATGTAGCACAAAAACACCGAAATCAAGCCGTAACAACTCACGGTTGCGAATCACAGAGGTAAACATCCCCGCCGTCACCTCGGCATCACGATGATGCATCTGTTTTTTCGCATCAGGAACGACCAGATAAAGGAACAAAATACTACCCAGAGCCAGCACACCAGTCAGCCAGAAAATACCGTCCACACCAATTGCACCACCTAACACAGGTCCCAATACCATTGAAACCATGAATGAAACACCAATGGTCATGCCAATCATGGCCATTGCCTTGGTACGGTGCTCTTCGCGCGTCAAATCTGCAGTCAGCGCAATAATCGCCGCAGCCACCGCGCCGGAGCCCTGAATTATCCGTCCGATAAGCACCCCGGTAATCGAATCAGACATCGCCGCAACCGCACTACCGATAGCAAACAGCAACATACCGGCAGCAATCACCGGTTTGCGTCCGATTTTGTCCGATAACATGCCAAACGGAATCTGCAATACCGCCTGCGTCAATCCGTAAGCACCGAGTGCCAGACCAACCATCATGGGATGCTCTGCCGCACCTTTTAAGCCATGCGCATAGGGTGAAAACACAGGTAAAATAAGAAAAAGCCCCAACATGCGAAGCCCAAAAATCGCCGCCAGCGATATCGCTGCTTTGCGTTCTTCTACTGTTATGGATGTATCATCATGTTTACGTGCCAAACTCACTTACCTCCAGAAACGGATGGCTCGGCATGCTGGAGAATCGTCCTTCACTGTGCAAGCAAGCAAAGCAAGCGCAAAAAACAAAACGGCCAGCACTCACTGCTGTCCCTTTATTTTCTAAGCTGCCTGTGCGGCAGTGAACGGGGACCTACACTGGTAACAGCAACTGTCTTTTTTCTAAGCTGCCTGTGCGGCAGTGAACAGGGCCTAATTGATTAACGCCGCGCATGGTTATTTCTAAGCTGCCTGTGCGGCAGTGAACTCGCAGATGAAGCAATTTATGGATGAAATCGATTTCTAAGCTGCCTGTGCGGCAGTGAACATGTTGCCCAGCTTATACGGCGTGAGACCTGTTTTCTAAGCTGCCTGTGCGGCAGTGAACGAAAAGTTCCGATACCCAAAACAATATGTAATTTTCTAAGCTGCCTGTGCGGCAGTGAACAATGAAGGGCGTTACCGTCCCGCTCCATGCAATTTCTAAGCTGCCTGTGCGGCAGTGAACTATTGCACCGAAGCAGATTTCCGTCTGATTACTTTCTAAGCTGCCTGTGCGGCAGTGAACAAACCCCATGATATATCCACCCAGCGAATACATTTCTAAGCTGCCTGTGCGGCAGTGAACACCGCGAGCAGGATGCGGATGAAAGCAATAAATTTCTAAGCTGCCTGTGCGGCAGTGAACCCTTTCTGGTGTCCCGCTTGGCTGAAGGGTTGTTTCTAAGCTGCCTGTGCGGCAGTGAACCCTCTGCATATCATCCGGCATTTAGAGCTACTTTTCTAAGCTGCCTGTGCGGCAGTGAACCACCGATGCGCTCATACTCCATTTGTCAAATATTTCTAAGCTGCCTGTGCGGCAGTGAACCAGTTGAATTGTCGGGGTTCAACGTCCTGTAATTTCTAAGCTGCCTGTGCGGCAGTGAACATAT
>QILF01000138.1 GCA_003233235.1 Zetaproteobacteria bacterium | reverse complement strand
CTGAATCGGGCCGGTTTACCGCATGTTGAAACGCTGACATTGGAACGGAATTTCCGTTCCGCACCGGCTATCGTTGAATGGGTGAATCGTGCTTTCGCTGATATTTTTCCGGATGAAGCCGATATTTTACAAGGTGCGGTTGAGCACACACCTGCCGCTGCCGCATTAAATCATCCGGGCATTGTTCGTTTGCATGTGCGACGTTCGCATGGAAAAAAACAGACAGATGAACAGTTCAAAGCAGATGAACAGTTCAAAGCAGATGAACAGTTCAAAGCAGATGAACAGATCGAGGCAGATGAAGTGCTTGCTGCCGTGCAGGAGCAATTGCGTTTGCCTTCGGTATCCGGAAATACACAAAGAATCGCTATTCTGGCCCGTTCCCGTAAGCATCTGCATGCGATTATGCCTGCTTTGAGCGCGGCTGGAATCCGTTTCCGGGCGATTGATATTTTGCCGCTGAATAAACGCCCGGAAATCAGGCAGATGCGGGCGCTATTGCGGGCTTTATTGCATCCTGCCGACCGCGAATCATGGGCGGCGCTGCTGCGCGGACCGTGTTGCGGGCTTTCCACAAAACAAATGCATGCATTGTTGGCAGACGATGCGCGTCCGCTGGTATCTGTATTGAATGATACGGCACGTCTTGAGGTATTGGATACACAAACAGTATTGCGAATTCGTCATTTGAATTCAGCACTTGCACCATGCCTGCAAGCAGCGGGCAGGATTGGCTTACGTCATCTATTGGCAACAGCATGGCAACGAACCGGAATGGCGGCGCTTATGCGTGAAGATGCGGCGCGCAATATTGATGCACTGCTGGAACTGGTGGAAGAACTGGATGCGGGCGGAAGTATTCCCTTTAATTTGCTTGATGAACGTTTAGAAAAACTTTATGCCGCACCGGATAGTTCGCCGCAGGCTGCAAATGTCGAATTGCTGACCATGCACGGAGCCAAGGGCTTGCAGTGGGATGTGGTGATATTGCCGGGACTGGGCAAAAGACAGGGAAAAACAGACGCACCACTGCTCGCATTTACCGATATTCCGGTGCATGGCGGAGCGCACCCGCTACTGGCTGCACGTGCTTCCGTACGTGCAAACGATGCTATTTACAAGTTGATTCAAAGTGTAGAAAATATACGTGAAAACAATGAGTTGGCGCGTCTTCTTTATGTGGCTTGTACACGTGCGGAAACAGCACTCCTGATGTTCGGACAGGTTTCAGAGAAGAAGGGCTTGGCAACGTCGGGTTCCTTATTGGCGTTGTTGCTTCCTGATGGTCTTGAAGGGGATGTTTTCGGTGCTGAGATGATTGAAATTGAAGCGGAAGAGGGTGAAGCGGCAACGCGGCGGCATGCGTTGATGCGCATCAAAACCTTGCCGGAAGTGGTTGAAATAGAGTCAGGAATAGAGTCGGAAGCCAGCGAAACGATAGCTGAATATTTCTGGGCGGGACCGGAAGCAGCTCCTGTGGGAACGGTTTTGCATGCGGCGTTGCAAAATGTGGCTGAAAAAGGTGTTGATGCATGGCAGGCGCAGGATTCGCAACGGGTGCAACAGATGATGGGGCGTTTGTTGGCCACGCAGGGGCTGTCCGGTAAGCAGCTGGATACTGCGTTGGCTACAGCCGCTGCCGGATTGGCGCGTGCGCTTGAAAGCAAGCGTGGGCGCTGGATACTTTCGGGTTTGCATCGGGAGGCGCGTTGCGAGTGGTCGTTAAGTCAGATTGGTGCCGGGCAGGGTAAAACGAGAATTATCGACCGCAGTTTTATCGACGATACTGGCGTGCGCTGGATTGTTGATTACAAAACGGGTTCACATGAAGGTGCTGATTTAAGTGAATTTCTTGCCGAAGAGCGGCAACGCTATGCGTCCCAACTCAATGAATATGCAAAAATGGTCGGTCTGTGGGAGCAGTATCGTTATCCGATTCGTCTGGGTTTGTATTTTCCTCTCTTTGATGGCTGGGATGAGTGGGCATTCGAGAGAAATTAGATATGTACATCTTGTCATCATAAATATCATCGCTACACTGCGCAGCTTCGGGTGTCCGGAGGCCGTTCGGCCAAAGGATTAAACGGGAAGTCGGTGCGGACAATTTATTTGATGAATTCGCCAATGCCGACGCAGCCCCCGCTACTGTAAGCCTGACAACGCTGTCTAGAACCACTGGGAAACCGGGAAGGAGACAGCCGCGACTGAAGGCAAGCCAGGAGACCGGCCCGAAACACATGCGGATAGGTATCTCGGGGTGAGGTGCGACCGGCTTGGTCGTTTCTCGCGACCTTTCCGTTTAGACATAACTCCAGATACACACCGCCAAACTAAAAAACGCACGGCGGGTGCGAAGGAGATAATCTTGAAACGGAACAAATCTTACAACAAATCATTATGCATGGTCATGACAGCAGCAGCATTGCTAATGCCGGGCCTGGCTTCGGCAGTTGAAACACTGACACCACTGGTGGTGACAGCCGATCGGGTAGCTGAAGATCCGGGGCGAGTCAGCGCGGATGTAACTGTGATTGAGCGCAAACAGATTGAGCGCTCACAGAAGACCACTGTAGCTGATGTGCTGCGATCGCAGTCGGGAATTGATGTCGTATCCCAAGGCGGGCCGGGCAAACTAACTTCAGTATTTTTGCGTGGTGCCAATTCCGGGCAGACACTGGTATTGATTGATGGCGTGCGTGTCGGTTCGGCAACCGCAGGAAGCTTCGACTGGGCTAATTTATCCACTGCCGATATTGAGCGTATTGAAATTGTGCGCGGTCCGCAATCCTCGCTCTACGGTGCGGATGCGATGGGTGGCGTGATTCAAATTTTCACGCGCAAGGGTGCTGGAAAGCTGCGCATACAGGGGCTTGCCGAAGGAGGTAGCTATCGCAGCGGCAAGACAGGTCTCAATGTGTCGGGCAAGGCTGATAACGGTATCAGCTATGCCTTCGGGGTAGACGGTCTATCCACCAAGGGAATTTCCGCAGTTGCCAATACGGCAGAGCGCGATCCGTATCGGCGTGTTACCGGAACCGCACATGTCACTGCACCGCTGGCTGATGGCGAAGTGGAGCTTCTGATTCGGAATGTTAACGGGCGTACCAGTCTGGATAATGGTTTCGGTCCTTCGGATAAATCGAATTTCAACAATAAGACACGGCAGACAGTAAGCAGTATCAAGCTGTCTATGCCGTTTGCAGATATGCTGGATTCCAGTTTGCAACTGTCTCGTTCCACAGATATCTCGAATGGCAGCGATCCGCTGACCAGTTTCAACAACTCCGATTTTCGTACCGATATTGATCAATTGAGTTGGCTGAATCATGCCGACTTTGACGCTCTTTCCTTGTTGACGGGCTTTGAATGGAGGCGTGATAAGGGTTTCAGCAGCAGTGCTAAGCTGGATAAAGCCTTTATCCAGAATTCGTTCTTCGGCGGAGCTTCGTATAGTGCTGACCTGTTTGCTGCCAGCGCATCGGTGCGTTACGATGCCAATTCGGCATCCAGCAACAAGACAACCTATAAATTTGGCGGCGTATTGCATCCTCTGGACGGTCTGAAATTGACTGCCAACTACGGCACCGGTTTTAAGCCGCCATCAATCAATGCTCTGTTTTTCCCGAATTTCAGCAATCCGAATCTGAAGCCTGAGGAGAGCAAGGGTTGGGATGCGGGGCTGCATTATGTATACAAAGCCAGCGATGCCGCCTTGGGTTTTGACATTGTATGGTTTGATCAGCGCTTTGCGAATTTAATTGCTTCACTTGCACCCAGTTATTTACCGAAGAATGTGAACAAGGCGCGTACCAGCGGTCTTGAACTGTCGGCCCGTATCGACTGGGAACCTGTCTATTTGCGTGCTAACTGGACTTTTCTTCATGCGGTGAACTCCATTGACGGAACCCGTTTACAACGGCGTGCTAAAGACAAAGGATCGTTTGTTTTCGGCACAGATATGGCCGGGGTGAATCTGGAGGTGCAGCATGATATTGTCGGGCCGCGTTTCTCAAAAACGGGTAACAGGAAGCTCATGAAAGGTTATCGAAAAACCGATATTCGGGCGCGCTATGCATTAAGCAAACAGTTGGCATTGCTTGCGCGAGTGGAGAATGTTGAAAACAAAACGTATGAAGAGGTATCCGGCTTTGGCGTGCTTGGTCGTGCCTGGTATGCCGGTGTGAATGCTGCTTTCTAATGTCTAAGGCGGGGCATGCACGGCTAGCGGCGGCGCTGTTTGCGGCTGTTGCTTTGCATGCTCTGCTGTTTATTTTTCCTTCTTCGACAAAACTTTTGCAGTTGCAATCATCGCAAGGCGGCTTGCCGGTCGAATTGATTGACTTGCAACAGCCCGCAGACAAAACCACCGACAGCGAACAACAAACCTCGCAAGTCCAGCCTGTATCGCAGACGGCTTTAAAGCCGCACGCACTGCCAGCCAAAACCCGGATTAAGCAAACGCAGGCACAGGCTACAAAAGCATCGGTATCTGCTTCTGTCTACCCTCGCGATATAGCTTCTCACAAATCCGCCGCCAAATTGCAAACAAATACACCTGTCGTGCAAACAAGGGTGGCCTATCTTCCCGCCGGAGAGTCACTGATAAAGGGTGGAGAGAAGAAACCGTTAAATGAGGCGTTATCAACCCCGTCTGCGATTCGTTCTTCCGCAGCTTCATCCGCTGGCGTTACTGTACCCGATGATGTGCGGCGACGTATTCTTGCCCACGTGCATTATCCAAGGCAGGCCAGACGATACAATTGGCAAGGACAGACTGAATTTCAGTTTAGTATCAGGCAACAGGGAATCCAGCAAATCATTTTGTTGGCTTCGAGCGGTTACGGTATTCTTGATCGCGCCGCACGTCGCGGACTGGAGTCTGTCGAGCATATTCCGCTGGCCGATGGTTTGTATCGGATGCCGGTGGTATTCCGCTTGCAATGATGTGGAATTTTCGTCTGTTGCTGCTCCCTGCTATGTTACTCCCGATCGTGAGATGGTTCATTTGTCTCGTAGTCTTGCTGCTGGCAATACCGGCAGTGGCCGCAGAACGTATTCTTGCTTTGACCCCGGCGGCATGCGAAATGATGTACGCAATGGGTGCGGGTGATGAACTGGTTGGTGCAAGTGAATATTGCAATTTTCCGGAGGCTGCAAAAAGGCTTCCCAGAGTGGCCAATTATCGTCAGTTGTATGTTGAAGCCGCGTTACGACAAAAACCGACGCTGGCGATTGTTTTGCACGCTGATTTGCCCGGTCTTGAGGTGCTCAAAGCAAGCGGTGTGCGTGTGTTTACCACGAATCCAACCCGTGTGGCCGGAGTTTTCGACGATATGTTGCGCTTGGGTGCACTCAGCGGACATCAAAAACAAGCCGAAAAGGTGGTTGGTGCGCTGCGTAAACGTTTGAAGTTGTTACAAAAGTCTTCTGCCCGGAGGAAACCACGCGTTTTCTATGAAATCTGGCATGATCCCTTGATCACAGCAGGTGGAGGCAGCCTGATTAATGATGTTCTGGATGAAATGCATCTGAAAAATGTGTTTGGCGAACTTCCGCTTGAGGGACCGAAAATAAGCGTAGAAGCGGTATTGCTGGCTAGACCGGAGATAATTATTTTGCCAGACGACAGCAGGGTCGCAGCGCGTAAGCGTTTCTGGCGCAGGTGGTTTGGCGGCAAAGCGCTATGTTTTGTGGTGGCCGATGCCGATCTTTTGCATCGACCGGGGCCGCGATTGGTGCAGGGCATGGAACAGTTGCAAGCGGCGCTAAAGGAGAAATCCTGTGATTAATCGCAAGCCCTATCTGCGGCTTGCAGGATTGCTGTTCATTCTGCTTGCTGCGGTGCTGATTTCACTGGCTGCGGGGGAGCGCTGGCTGAATCCCTTTTCAAGCGTGGATAGCATGAATCAAACCATACTCTGGGAACTACGCTGGCCGCGTCTACTCACTGCTTTTGCTGTTGGTGGTTTGCTGGCCTTGGCCGGCGCGTGGTTTCAGGTGATGCTCGGCAATGCGCTCGCCGAGCCTTACGTGCTTGGGGTGGCGGGAAGTGCGGCTGTTGGCGCAGTGATTGTATTGGCATTTTTCCCGGATTCAGGATTCGGGATGTCGTTCGGGGCTTTTGTCGGTTCGGGTCTTGGTATTGCTGCCGTGATGCTGTTTGCTCGTTTAGGGCCGGGGAAACTTCTGCTTGCGGGTGTTGTGTTGGCCGCTTTCTGGTCAGCGGTGATTGCGCTGATGCTGGCTTTGCTGCCGCAGGGGAAATTGGGCTTGGCATTGGGCTGGATGCTTGGTGATTTATCCTCTTCGGTTATTCCCGTGCCGTTGTTGCTTTGTTTGTGGGCGTTGGCACTGGTCTGTGGCATGTTTCTTTCCCGTTCGCTGGACCGTCTGTTACTCGGCGAAGCGCACGCCGCTGCTTTGGGTGTTGATGTGAGCCACTTGCGCTGGCAATTGTTAATTGCCGCCTCTGCAGCCACGGCAATTGCAGTTACAGCCGCCGGGACGATTGGATTTATCGGTTTGGTGATTCCGCATGCGATGCGGCTTGTTTTCGGCAGTCTGCATCGCTTTGTCTTGCCTGCCAGTGCTATTGGTGGTGGTGTTTTGCTGATGCTGGCCGATAGCGGGGCGCGAAGTGTGATTGCGCCTGCCGAATTACCGGTCGGTGTGATTACCGCATTTATCGGTGTGCCTGTGTTTTTGTGGTTGCTGCGGAGAAAAGCATGAGCGCGATCTCGGTCAGTCATTTGTGTTTAAGTCGTGGTGGTCGTTTGCTGATAGAAGACCTGAATTTCCATCTTGATGTCGGGCGTATCATGGTGATTCTCGGGCCGAATGGTGCGGGAAAATCCAGTCTTCTTATGGCGCTTGCCGGTATGTTGGATAGTGATGCGGGTGAAGTGAAGATCAACGGTAAAAAACTTACTGATTTTCATCGTGGTGAACTTGCCAGCAGCCTTGCATGGCAGGGGACGCTGCCGTCCGCTGAATTCGGACTGAGTGTTGACCAGCGCTTGCAACTGGCCATGCAAAGTGGATTAAGTAGCGATATTGATAGAGAGACGCGCTCAGATGCGTGTGCAAAACAGGATTTATCGGCTTTGTGCCAACGTGTGCTTGGCGAATTATCCAGCGGCGAACGCCAGCGTGTTGAGCTGGCCGCACTTCTGGTTCGCGACTGCCCGATCTGGCTGCTCGACGAACCGTGCGCACATGTGGATATCCGCCATCAGGTAGCGTGGTTGCAAGTCATGCGCGAAAAAGCGGAAAGCGGTAAAACGATGCTTGCCGTATTGCATGATGTGCAGCAGGCGGCAGCGATCGCCGATGATGTGATTCTGGTGTACGGCGATGGCCGTATTCGCACCGGACAGGCGGAGGCACTGCTGGTTCCGGATGTGTTGAACGAGCTGTTTCAAACCGACCTACAACGCGTTTCCGGTGGTTTTCTGATTCCGAATTATCGTGGCGAAAAAACAGCCAATCTGTAAGCTGGGGTCATGAAAGCACGCGATAAACGCACAGGGGTGATTGTCGTCAATACCGGCGAAGGCAAGGGAAAATCCTCGTCCGCCTTCGGGATGGTCTTCCGTGCTGCCGCTTGGGGAATGAAGGTGTGCGTGATTCAGTTTATCAAGGGCAAGTGGAAAACCGGCGAACAAAAGGCCGCCGAGCGATTCGACAACATCGAATGGCATGCGCTGGGCGACGGATTTACCTGGGACACGAAGAACCCCGCACAGGACATTAAAACCAGCCGCGAGATATGGGAACTATGCAAAGAAAAGCTGCGTTCGCACGAGTTCGATATGCTGGTTTTCGATGAAATCAATTATTGCACCGGTTACGGCTGGATTTCCGGCTCCGAAATCGCCGATTTCCTGCGCGCCGAGCGCCCCGAATGGATGCACGTGATTCTAACAGGCCGAAATGCAGCTCCGGAAGTGATTGAAATTGCTCATACCGTCAGCGAAATAAAGCCGGTAAAACATGCCTTCGATCAGGGTATCAAAGCCACGCAGGGCATAGAGTTTTAATCATCTAATGTTATGCTGGTTCACGAATGGAGGCGGCACGAATGAATGACCACCGCAATAGTGCAATCGTGATTTATCAGGCCAAAGATGGCTCTGCTGTTACCGAAGTGCGGCTGGAAGCCGAGACGCTATGGTTATCCCTCAACCAGATGGCGGAACTTTTTGGGAGAGACAAGTCGGTTATTTCCCGTCACGTACGCAACGTATTTAAGGAAGGTGAGCTGGATAGAGAAGCAACTGTTGCAAAAAATGCAACAGTTCAGCGAGAAGGTGAACGTGAGGTTGTACGTGAAATAGAGTTTTTCAACCTCGATGCCATTCTTTCCGTAGGTTATCGAGTAAATTCAAAACAGGGGACTCGTTTTAGGCAATGGGCCAACCAAGTGTTGAATGAGTATCTGACACGTGGTTATACCCTGAACAAAAAACGTTTGCAGGCGCAAGACCAAAAGCTAGCTGATCTGCGTAGCACTGTAACATTGCTTGAACAAACTTTGGCGCATCAGGCTGTGGGTGAAGATGAGGCCAAAGGGCTTCTCAAGGT
>QILF01000142.1 GCA_003233235.1 Zetaproteobacteria bacterium | reverse complement strand
TTTAAGCCATAGCGGTGCTATGCCTTGCAATCTTTGCCTTGAACTCGCCCATTTTTCATTACAGACTTCTCGAGTCAGCTTTATTCAGCACTTCCCTAAGAAGCCTTGTGCTACCGAGAGCCATTCCGCTTAGGAGGAATAATACCCATGAGCCTTCCCGACCTGACCCTTCGCCCGCGTCGCTTGCGTAACAGCGCGACACTTCGCCGTATGGTGCGTGAAACCACACTTTCAGTGAACGACCTGATTTATCCGTTATTTGTGGACGAGAGTATCAGCGAATCGATGGATGTCGGCAGTATGCCCGGGGTCTCCCGTTTGCCGCTATCCGGAGTTGGCGATGCGGTACGTGAGGTGGCTGCCCTCGGTATTCCCGGGGTGATTTTGTTCGGTATCCCAAGCGAAAAAGATGCGATTGGCAGTGAGGCATGGAACGATGAAGGTATCGTGCAACGTGCCATTCGCGAAGCCAAAGCCGCTTCGCCGGAAACCTGCGTGATTGCCGATTCCTGTTTTTGCGAATACACCGATCACGGCCATTGCGGCGTGCTGCACGGCGAGGATGTGGATAACGATGCGACGCTGGCCAATCTGCAAAAAGAAGCTGTGTCCTATGCACGGGCTGGTGTTGATATCATCGCTCCGTCGGGCATGATGGACGGTATGATTGGCGCTATCCGGTCAGCGTTGGATGATGCGGGTTTCAGCAATACGCCCATCATGTCCTATGCGGTGAAATATGCTTCCGGTTATTTCGGTCCGTTTCGCGATGCTGCCGATTCGTCGCCCAGCTTCGGTGACCGCGCCAGCTACCAGATGGACCCGGCAAATGCCCGTGAAGCGTTAAAAGAAGCGGCAATCGATATTGCTGAAGGTGCTGATATTCTGATGGTCAAACCGGCCCTTGCCTATCTGGATATTGTCGCTGCCGTCAAGCAAGCCACCGATGTGCCGATGGCCGTGTATAATGTATCGGGTGAATATGCGATGGTTAAAGCCGCTGCCGAGAAAGGTTGGATTGACGAAAAACGCGTAGTGATGGAAACCATGCTCAGTTTCAAACGTGCCGGAGCTGATTTAATTTTGACCTACCATGCCAAGGATGTTGCCCGCTGGTTGAACGATGAGTGAGAACGGGAAAACAGTTGATATGGAAACAACCGTCGCCGATGAGGTGGACGGTGCGGTTGTAGAAAATGAGCCGACAGAAAATACCGAAACGGCTGCGGAAGCAACGCCAACGCCGCGTAAAAAGAAGCACCTCGGACCGTGGTTTTTTCTGGTGCTTCTTTTTATCGTCCTGCCTGCCGGATGGTTTCTTTCCCCGCCCGAGATACGTCAGCAGGCGCAGGATGTGCTGGCTGAATTTACACCTCGGAAAACCATGCCAGAGACTGTTAAACAGCCTCTGACAGTTGATTCAGCAGCGCAAACTGCTGAACGCACGTCCAAAGCTACAGCCATCCCGCAGGCCATTTCCGAAATAGCTGTTACTGACAATACAGTGATACCACCCCCCACAGATGAAATTCCTTCACCCGGCCCGCAAACCACATCCGTGGGAAGCGATGTAAGCACGTCCATTTCTGATGAAGAAAATATGCGAGGGGAACGCAAACGATTGCAGGCGGAACTGGCTGCCGCACAGCTTGAAAATAAAAGCCTGCGCCAAAAAATGCAGGAGAGTCAGAAGCAAACCCTGTCCATTCTGCTGCGTATACTGGCCCGATCGCAAACCCGTTTTGTACAACAGGCCGAACTTTGGCACGACGTTGCATCGTTACCGGAACTTGATGAACAAAACAGAGACTTGGCCGGACGCATGGCCGAATTGGCCGACAAAAACATGCGTTTGAGCAGAAATTGGCAAAAAGCACTGACCCGTCTGGCCGAACGCATCCCCGAGGCGGAAGAGGCGGATATCCTTCCTAAACCTGAAAATCAGTATTTTGCGTGGTTGGTTGGTAACTTCCATCTGCGCCCCGCGCCACAGCAAGCGGATTTATTGCAAACCGGCTTACGCCACCGGCTGATGAATACAGCGCACGCGCTTAGCTTTGAAGTCTGGCCGGAACAAAGTAAATGGGCGACGTTGATTGCGGATGTACATCAACGATTTGTTACGGATGCCGATTTACCCAAGTCCGAAGTGCCCAATCCCGAAGTGTTGCCGCATGTGTTACAAGACATGGCCACTCTGCATAAAGCGGCTAGCAAATGGCTGGAGGCTTTGTAATGCGCGTCTTTATTATTCTCATTCTGGCTCTTTCGCTGGCCGCGCTTTTTGCCTTATTTCCCGATGTCGCCGAGCGGATGATGCGTATCAGTGCCTTCGGCTGGGTTTTTGAGAGCAAGCAGGGGCCGTTTATTCTTATTCTGTTATTGGCGCTGGGTATTTTCTGGCTGCTACGCCGCATTCTGCTGGCGCTGTTGGCCGGTCCCGGTCAACTGTGGCACGTGTTGCGCACCGGCAGCAAAAAACGCAAGGAAACCCACCTGCGTGACGGGCTTGCTGAATGGCTGGATATGCGTGGTGAGCGGGGTTGGAAATATTTTCGCAAGGCGCGTGGTTTTTTACCTGAATGGGGGGATGGTCTACTTGGATTCCTGCCGCAAAGTCCGGCTGATATTCCCTTGCCTTCGGAAGGGGACGATGCCTTGCATGTTGCCCTTGGCGCACGCCTTGTTACCGATCCGCATGCCATGCCGAAAGCCGATTTTTCTGTTCGAAAAGCGCATCTTGAAGCGTGGCTCAGGGTGCATCCCGATGCGCCGCTTGCCATGCAACGTCAAGTGGATTTGCTGGAGGAGGCGGGCGATTGGGATGGTCTCGTCGCCGCGCTGGAAAGAATATGGCATCGCGGCGGTAGTTCAGCAGCGCGTACAGCCCCGAGATTGGCGGTGGCGTATTCACATCTGGCGGCCAGTGACACGGAGCGCTCACTGGAATACATGCGTAAAGCGCATCGCCTGCAACCTGAATCACCGACCCTGACGCTGGCGCTGGGACGCACATTATTGGCGACTGACGATGTTTCCGGTTGCCGCAAGTTGTGGCTGGCGCATTTGGAACGTGATGAACGGCAAGCCGCGCATCAGGCTTGCAATGACGATCAAATGAACGCGCAAATAGCCGTCGAGTTATCTGTCTTGCTGCGTGACGATGCGTTAAAATTCTACCGTAAATTTGAGCGGCGGAGCGATACCAAAATGACGCCTGCATTGGCCCTGTTGCGCGCCAGTTTGGCTCACGCGGCAGAGCTTTCCGGTTTGGCGCATGAAAATATGCAAAAGCTATTGGACAGCAATCCCTCCTCGCAGGCGTGGCAGATGCTGGGCGACTGGCAGGCGGAAACTGGCGATTGGCAGGCGGCTGCCGAATCCTATCGGCAGGCATGCATTTACACGTCAAATTCAGCGGATAGCCATGCGGGTTAATGACGTACTCAATCCATAAATAAACCGGCCCTAATCACATTCCGCTGATATGCACCACCCCGCTAATATGCACGACAATCTGTCGCCGCGAGGCATGGCGGCGATGTTCGTAAAGATAAATTCCCTGCCAGATGCCGAGCGTCATGCTGCCGTCGGCGACAGGGATGCTCAGGCTGGTGGCCGTCAGCGCCGCCCGCACGTGCGCAGGCATATCGTCCGGTCCTTCCGCAGTGTGTGCGTAGATTGAATCGCCATCCGGCACAAGGCGCGACAGAAAACGTTCCATATCGTGCTGTACATCGGGATCGGCATTTTCCTGAATCAGCAGCGAGCAACTGGTATGCTGGACAAACAGGTGCAACATACCGCATCTGATGCCGCTGCTAAGCAGAATATTGCTTACCTCGCGGGTGATGCTGATCATGCCGCGACCGGGTGATGTGATGTGTAAAATATCCTGATGCTGTCGGGTCACGGATTCACTCAATGTCCGTCTCCAGCTTCACCCATACCGGTGCGTGATCGCTGGGGCGTTCCTGTCCGCGTTCTTCACGGTGGACACCGGCAGCCAGCGGTTTCAGCGTTTTGCTTGCCAGCACATGATCAATGCGAATGCCCCAATTGCGCGGAAACGCATTGAGCCGGTAATCCCACCAGGAATGCATACCGTCCTGCGGATACAGACTTCGCACACAATCCACCAGGCCCATCGCCAGCATGGCCGAAAAACAGGTGCGCTCAGCATCCGAACACATGATTTTTCCCTGCCAGCGTGACGGGTCGTGAATATCAATATCGGCAGGTGCGATATTAAAATCGCCGAGCACAATCAATTGCTTATAAACCTGCATTTGTTGTTTTAAAAAGCCGGAAAAAGCACCCAGCCAGCGTAATTTATATGCGTATTTTTCGGAATCGACCTCCTGCCCGTTGGGAATATACACATCAATGATGCGCACACTGCCAATGCTGGCGGCCAGCACCCGGCGTTGCGGGTCATCAAGATCAGGAATACCCATTTGCACATCAGTAGCTTCGGATTTGCTCAGAATCGCCACGCCGTTGTAGGTTTTCTGCCCGGAAAACACCACCTGATAACCGGCGGCTTCAATCTCATCCTGCGGGAAACGCTCGTCTGGAAGTTTAGTTTCCTGCAAAACCAGAACATCCGGTGCGTGCTCTTGCAGATAGCGCAGCACATGCGGCAGGCGCACATTCAGTGAATTTACATTCCAAGTGACAATCTTCATATCCGCCATATTGCCGCTGCTTCTATATCCCGGCAAGCCGTGGGTTTGGAGCGTGTGTTAGCAGCGGTTCACATGAATTTTGATTGTAGAAGCAGTGATTTGCATATTTGTCATCGCCGTTCCACAATAGAGATATGAGTGCTTCGTGCAATTCGGCGGGTTTTCTTGCGGCAGATATTCTTGCGGCGGAATTTCTTGTTGCCCATCGTGGTGACCGGCACGGCGGCGGTGAAAATACGCTGGCCGGATTTCAGGCTGCTGCAACCGCCGGTGCACGCTATGCCGAATGCGATATTCAGTTCACGCGTGATTTAGTGCCAGTCGTGTTGCACGACAATTGGCTGAAACGATTGTGTCATCGCCCGGACGTTAAAGTCATGCAAACGCCGCTGGCGGAGTTGCGGCACATTTGCGCACCCGTGTTTTCTTTACCCACGCTCGAAGAACTGATGACATGGCTGGCGCAAGCGAAGAATCTTACGCTGTTTGTGGAGCTAAAACCGCCCGTTCGCAGACGACTGACTGATCGCGCCATCGCCCGGAGAATTAGCAGATTGCTGCCGGAAAAACTGCTATCCCGACTGGTCATCATCAGCCAGTCCGCAGGCTTGTTGGAGGCTTGCCGTAAGGAAATTGCCTGTCCGTCGGGTTGGGTTTATGAGAGCCCCGCACCGCCCTGCTGTGATGTTGAATATATTTTCATGCCGTGGCAGCGGGTCAATGAAATCAAGCAATGGCAGAGGCGCGGCATGAAAGTCGGGCTGTACACGGTCAACGATGCGGCGCATGCCTTGGCACTCAGGCAGGCAGGCGCTGATTTTATCGAGACCAATCATTATGCCCGCATGGTGCAAGAGATTGGCTGATATAGAGAAGCCGGGCGATAACGATTTGATCAATGACGGTTTGATTGATGATGTGCTGATTATCGGTGGTGGTATTTACGGTTGCGGTATTGCGCAGGCAGCGGCGGCCAGCGGTTATTCGGTGACGTTAATTGAGAAAAACAGCATCGCTTCGGGAACCAGTAGCCAGTCCACCAAGCTGATTCACGGCGGTTTGCGTTATCTGGAACAGGGAAATTTAAAACTGGTGTACGAAGCTTTGCACGAGCGCGAAATACTACTAAAAAACGCCCCGCAACTGGTACAGCGCGAATGGTTTTATATCCCGGTTTATGCGGGTGACAAGCGTTCGCCGTGGTTGATTGCCTGTGGATTGCTGCTTTACTGGTTGTTTTCCGGTGGCCGCTCCCGCTTTCGCTGGCTGGCGCGCAAAAGATGGTCGAAAGCGCTGCCCGGCATCAGCAAGGATGGTTTGCGTGCACTGCTCGCCTATCAGGATGCAGCCACCGATGATGCAGCACTTACCCGCGCCGTGGCCGCTTCGGCGGCATCGTTCGGTTGCCGAATCATGGAAGGCAAAGCACTCGAACACGCGCAGTACGACGGACAGCAGTGGTGCGTTAAATTGGACGACGGTAGCGAGATTCGCGCGTGCATGCTGATCAATGCCAGCGGCCCGTGGATGGATGCAGTCTGTACGCGGATTGAACCTGCGCCGCCAAAATCTCCTGTGCAACTTGTGCAGGGCACGCATCTGTTGCTCAATCGCCCATGTTCCGCCTATATCTATACCGAATCTACCGATGGACGGGTGATGTTTTTCCGTCCGTGGCAGGGAAGAATGCTGGCCGGAACCACAGAAACAGTGCTTGCCGGCATGCCCGACAAACCGCAACCAACGGCAGACGAAGTGGCCGCTATTCTTGCTACTTACAACCGTTATTTTCCGGATTCCCCCTGCACGAAAACGGATATTCTCGATACCTTTTGCGGCGTGCGCGTGCTGCCGTCCGGTGGTGAAGCGGCGTTTGCTGCAAATCGTGAAACGGTGCTTCTGGTTGATAATAAACAGTCGCCGACGTATCTCGGTATTTACGGCGGTAAACTGACCACCTACCGCCGCGAAGCAGAGAAGGTGATGCGCTTGATTGCTAAACAGCTCCCGCCAAAATACCAAGCGGATACACGCCGGATTGCGCTAAAGGAGTGAAATGCCGGTGAGCCAGAAGGTTCCGTCCAATTGTAAGGTTAAGGGGCGTCTAAATGTAAGGTTTAGCCATTAAAATAGTGCTAACAGGGGAATGTACAAGAGGCTTAGGGCCGGAAGGCAAAGGTTTCACCTGTACTTTTCGCGCGGAGGAGAAACGCGGCAAGGTTTCCTATGCAGTTGTATTATGCGATAAGTATGGAAACAGAATCCTAGGTTTTGACAACACCCATGGATATGACCATGAACATCCTCCAAAGAAGGGTAAGCCATATCACTTCACAACCGCCGAAAGATTGATGGCGGATTTTTACGAGCGAGTGGATGTATATTTCAGGAGTGAGTTATGAAAACGATCAGGATTGGTGTCGCCAGCGATCAGGAAATCAGAAGCCGCATGCTGGATATTGCAGCCGGACGAATCAGGCCTTCTGCACAGGAGCCAAAGATTTGGGTTCGTAGTATTGATGAGTTCAGAAAGCTATTGAGCGAGAAAAACATGAACCTCCTTGCAGCAATTCGCTCACATCGACTAAAATCAGTCAGCGAGCTTGCCCGGAATATGCAGGAAGATCAGGTCAACTTGACCAAGCGTTTAAAGATGCTTGCTTCATTCGGTTTGGTTGAGCTGGAAGAAGGCGAACGCACCCGAGGCAGAATTGCGCTGGTGCCCAAGGTATCGTTTGATCGCATCATCCCGCCAACAATTGATCTGAACAATCTCAGCAAAGCGGCATGAATGCACGAAATGACTGATTGCGTATTACGGAATAACACTGGGCACTTCTGCCAACTTCAGGCATTCGGTGGACAGCATTTAATAGGTGAACTGTCCCCGGAAATCCCCGGAAATCGCGCCCGGAAATCGCGCGGATATATGTATGCAACTTTTCTTTACTTGCCGATCAAACTTTTTCCTTGCAACGCGGGACGGACCATATATGTCCCCGGAGATCCTGCATTCGCGTCGTCAACCCTACTTGGCGTTCGAAGAGTGTTCTGGCTATGATAGCGGTAAAGATAGCCACATGTAGAATGCGGATGTATTATTTTGGAGGAATGTGTCATGCAGGACAATGCCGATCTTGAAAAATTCAAGAATGAAATTATTGATCTCACTAAGAGGAAATACGAGCAAAGCGGGAAAGGATTATTACTTTCAATGTTAGGTCAAACTCTAGCCGATTATCCAAATTTCAAAAACATCTTGCAAAATATTAAGCTTACGGAATTCATTGATAATGAACTCGCTGCTTCAGTTAAAATACTGAAATCACCCGAGAACGAAATTGTGAGAATTACGCTGCCTTCAACCGTCACTGTTGAAGGCAATATGCTACATTTATTTCCAAAGCGTGGTGAAAGAAGCCCTTCCAATAAACGATACAACCCAGCTTTATGGGCTGCTTTTTCTAAACCCTTGGTCGACAATCATACTCGATTGATTGGTTTTGAGCCACGTCTCCATTTCAAGGACATTGAGAGTACTGAAAAACAAGATACCGCTAATATCAAAGTCAAGAGCTCTTTAATTGTTACTGAAGACATGGAATCAGATGCGGATAAACGCGTCACCAAAATCTGTAGTAATATTACTAACTGGATACGTGACAATAACGTGAGTGATGCCGATGCAATCATGTCTAAAACATTGCAAACCACCTCTAGATATAAGAATTCTACATTGGACCTACTTATCGACGCATTGCCAGAATCTGATTTGAAGCGAATTCAGATGCCGCTAGATGTGATAGCAAAGCTGCTTCGATGGAAATAAGCGATGAAGTTCGTGTTTGGATATGCTGGTATCCCGAGCGGCAAAGCATACGATAGCATACATAAGAAAAAAAGAGC
>QILF01000157.1 GCA_003233235.1 Zetaproteobacteria bacterium | reverse complement strand
TTGTCCCCGCTGAGGCAGGCTTTCTTTTTCTTTCCCTGCCGCGCAGTAGATTTCTCATAAGTCCGACAGGCTCCTGGGATGGCTATATTTTTGCCGACATTTATATTTAGGACTGGCATAGGATATGCTGTTAAATTCCTGAGAACAAAACGGATGCAACATTCAGGATAGCGCGATGAGAAAAACAGATTGTCAGATATTCCTTCGACACCCTTCCGATGTTCCGATTAACGTCAATGCTATTTCTCCATCAATGGCTCCAGACAGCCACCGAATGCATGCGAAAAATATTGGTCTGGCATTCAAAAACAGTTCTTTTTTGCGTTGTGGTATATTTGTTAAAATCACCATTCCTATCGTTCAGCCGTGTTTCGAATTGTGTGGTTATATATCCAGGTGCAGCAAACGGGGGCATGCATATGAGGTGCGGGTGCTTCTGATGAGTGATATGGACGCCATGCGTGTCCGTATGGTGGAACAGATTTGTTATATTGAGCACTACAGGCGCTCTGAAGCTGAGAATACAGGGCGCGTGATTTCGGGCAATGAGGCTGCTTTGGAATGGATTCGGAAATATGCGTCCAGTTTTCCGGGTCAGATGACGACGGCTTGTAGTCACTAGTGTCCTATCCCGTAGAAGCGCGCACTATCAGCGAGTACTAGCGTGATAGAAATATGACCTCTGCACAGTGAATGGCTGCTACGGGATGGTGTTATAGCTTGCCAAAGCTGTTTATTGGCTGTGTTAATTGGTTGTAATCCGCTTTTCCTTACCGTTCTGTAAGCATCACTTTGTACCTGCGACCTTTATGCGATGGCTTGATGCCATAACATTTTTTGGAGGTTACAATAATGCAGATGAAAACCACACTTATACTTGGCTCAGCGCTGATTAGCGCGTTAACAATGGGCGCTGCCAGCGATGCTGTCGCAGGTACTGCGATGGCGATGGAAAAGTGCTATGGCGTTAATGCGGCATACAAGAACGATTGTAAATCACCGGGGCATTCCTGTGCCGGACAGGATTCGGTAGCCAATGATCCCAAGGCATTTATTGCTGTTCCTGCCGGTCTTTGTGCCAAAATTGACGGTGGGAGCACCAAAGAAGGCTGATTCGTTTCCGAGACAGGGAACTTTAATCTCATGACATCGTTTGACGCGATACAACTTGACGCGATACAACCGGTTCCGGCACATGCCGGGATCGGTTTGCGACCGCCGCATTTCAATCACGTTCTCGAAACATTGCCGGACACGGCGTGGTTTGAGGTTCACAGTGAGAATTTTTTTGCATCGGGCGGCGAGATGATGCGTGTGCTTGAACGGGTGCGTGCGCACTATCCGCTTAGCTTGCACGGGGTTGGTTTATCGCTGGGGACGAGTGATACGTTGTATCGGGAGCATCTTACTCAACTTGACCGATTGGTCCGCCGCATCCAGCCGGGGCTGGTATCCGAGCATATCAGTTGGGGTGGTGTTGGCGGCTTTCATCTCAATGCGCTGCTGCCGCTGCCTTACACGGAAGAATCGCTGAATCTTCTGGTCGAGCGCGTGGATGCGGTGCAGGAGGTTCTCGGGCGGCAGATTCTACTCGAAAATGCCTCGACCTATCTGGAATTTGAACATTCGACGATTCCGGAATGGGATTTTGTCAGCGAATTGGCGCGCCGTTCCGGCGGCCTGATTTTACTCGATGTGAACAATATTTATGTGAACAGTGTTAACCATGGTTTTGCCGCGCGGGATTTTATTGATGCGATGTCTGGCGAGATGGTGGCCGAAATTCATCTGGCTGGCTTTTCGCGCAAACAGGGTTTGCCCGTGCCGCTGTTGATTGATTCGCACGACCATCCGGTTTATCCCGAGGTTTGGGATTTATATGCCTATGCGGTGGGTAAGATCGGTTTGAAACCCACTTTAATTGAGTGGGATGCACATATTCCGGAATTTTCCGTATTGCAGGATGAAGCCCGTAAAGCTGAACAGGTGATGTATGAAACAAACGCCGTCACTTGCTGAATTGCAGGGGCGATTCTTCGCTAGCGTCATGCTTGAGGATGATTCGCTTGAGGATGATTCGCATAAGGGTGATTCAATCTCCGAATGGGTCGTGGATAACGGCCTGCCCGCAACGCAACGCATGCAAATCTACCGCCATATTATCGAAAACGTGCTGTCCGAGGCGCTGGAAACCAGTTATCCGGCCATTCACACGCTGGTCGGGGCGGATTTTTTCGCACTGGCGGCGGGTCGATATATGCGGCGCTACCCGCCAAAAACCGGAAATTTACAGGATTATGGCGCGCAATTCCCAGTTTTTCTGGCCGACATGGAAGAAGCCGGGACGTTACCGTATCTGGCCGATGTCGCGGGTTTGGAATGGGCCCGCCAGCAATGTTATCTGGCTGCCGACGTGCGTTCATTGGCTGAATTCGAGGTCATCTGCCAATTGCAGGCGGTAGGGGATGCGTCGATCCGCTTAACGTTGCATCCGTCGGTACAGTTTGTGGATTCAGCACATCGGATTTTCGACATCTGGCGTTATTGCATGCGATCGGATTCAGAGCGATCGGATTCAGGACGGTCGGATTCAGGACGATTGCAATTGCAAGGGGATGGTCAGCCGGTATGTTTGTGGCGCGACGGTGCGCAGGTTGCGATGCAGGTATTGGATGCGCCTGCCGGGTTATTTTTACAAGCCATCCGTGAGGGAATGGATATGCAGCGTGCACTGGGCCGGGTGCGTGATGAACATGGTGATTATTTTAAGTTTGATGATTTTTTTAACTTTATGGTACGAAATAACATGATTATTAATATTAAAACCACGGAGAAAGCCCCATGAAGCACCTTTTATGCCTTGTTCATTCCAATTATCTTAAGCTGGTGGCGCTATTGTCCACCATGCAACCGCTCAGCCTTCTACTCTTTCGTGTGTGGGTGGCGCTGGCTTTCTGGCGGGCAGGCGTGGTGAAATTAAACGACCCGATGGGAACCAGCTATCTGTTCAATTACGAATATCAGGTGCCGATTCTTTCCCCCGATATGGCCGCGACGCTGGGTACATACACGGAGCTTATTTTACCGTGGTTTCTTGTTTTGGGTCTGATGGGGCGTTCTGCGGCGATTGTGTTGTTTGTGTATAATATTGTTGCGGTGATTTCGTATCCTGCGTTATGGCCGCACGGATTATGGACGGATCTCATCGGCAATGAATTTATTGATCACAAGGCATGGGGATTGATGCTGTTGGCATTGATATTTTACGGGCCGGGTAAGCTTTCGCTGGATGCGCTGCTGTGCAAATGGTTAAAGCCGCGCTGTTGTAAATCTTCTTCACAGTAAGAAGAATGATGTTCTCTATATTCTGAACCGCCCAGCGATTAGTCTGGGCCGATGTCCGGTGCATTTGAAGTCATTCGTCATATCCGTCAAGCCTACCCTGAGTCGCTGGCCGAACAGGAAGCGCGGGTGGCCGATATATTTTCCGGAAAGCGTCCTGCCTGCATCATTCTTACCGAACATCCGCCGCTTTATACCATCGGAACTTCCGGTAGTGAAAACGATATTCTCAGCCGTGAAATCGACGGAGAAACGATTGCTGTTTTCCCCAGCGGACGCGGCGGCGAGGTGACCTACCACGGGCCGGGGCAGTTGGTGTGTTATGTGCTGGCTGATTTGCGTCACGATCAGGATTTACACAAACACGTCTGGCGGCTGGAAGAGATGATGATTCGCACACTGGCCGATTTCGACATCGAATCAGCGCGTAGCCAGCGCGGCATCGGTGTTTGGGTCGATGACAAAAAAAATAGTGTGAATAAAATCGCCGCTGTCGGCGTGCGCTGCCGAAAATGGATTACCTTTCACGGCATCGCCCTGAATATCAACCCCAATCTGCGCCATTTTTCCGGCATCATCCCCTGCGGCATGCGCGATGCGCCGGTCACGTCGATACAGGCTGAGGCTTGTGCTGCGAGCCGGGAGGACGTGGAAGCGCACCTGTTGCCGCATGCCGAAGCGTTGTTTTCCGGTGATTGATTTCTCAATAGTATTGGCAACATGCCGGATGCATGTAGCCTGCCGCATATGACGCAGACACATACATCTTCCAAAGAAGCTCTTTCTGGCAAGCCGCGTAGCCGTTTTCCTTTTGCGCCGCAAGGCACGCCATTTCTAATCGGCGGTGCGCTGGCCACACTCGGTGCAGGTTTGATGTGCTGGCATGTTACGGCGGGGTTTTTGCTTGTTTTATTCCTGTTTATGCTGAATTTTTTCCGCGATCCGGAACGCAATACGCCGCAGGGCGACGGTCTGTTTATTTCGCCTGCCGACGGCACGGTGGCGCGTGCCGACCCGACGGAAAATGGCGTGCGCGTAGATATTTTCATGAATGTATTTGATGTGCATGTGAATCGCGCGCCGATGAGCGGGCGTATTTCGCACATGCAATATATCCAAGGCAGCTTTGTGAATGCGGCGCATGATACGGCGGGTGATCACAATGAACGCAACCGCTTTGATTTACAGATTGATGCGGGACAGGCTGGTGTGGGAAAAACTGATGCAGGCCAAACCATCACCTTCACGCAAATCGCCGGACTGATTGCGCGGCGCATTATTTCCTACGTTGCGGTTGGCGATCACGTGCAGGCCGGGCAGCGGATTGGCATGATTCGTTTCGGTTCGCGTGTAAATTGCGAAATTCCGGCGGGTTTTGAGCTTAAGGTGAGCAACGGTCAGAAAGTACAGGCCGGGGTAACGGTATTGGCAAAAATGCCAGAAGGAGAAGCGACGCATGACTAAGGGAACGACAGTGCGCGAACGTGGTATTTATGTTTTACCCAGTCTTTTTACAACTGCGGGCCTGTTTTCCGGTTTTTATGCACTCATCGCCGCCGTACAGGGTCGCTACGAACTTGCGGCATGGGCGCTGATTGTGGCTGCGGTTTTCGATATTCTTGATGGTCGGGTGGCGCGTCTACTGCATGCCGAATCCGATTTCGGTGCGCAATATGATTCGATTTGCGACATGCTTTCTTTCGGCATTGCACCGGCAGTGCTGGTTTATCTGTGGGCGCTGGCTCCGTTACACAAAGCCGGATGGCTGGCTGCATTTCTGATTGCCGCATGTTCTGCATTGCGTCTGGCTCGCTTCAATGTGCAACAGGATACGCAGAGTAAACGCTATTTTAACGGCCTGCCGACACCAGCTTCAGCGATGCTGATTGCTACGGCGGTATTGTTTTACGAAGACAGCCAGTTGATTCCTGCATCGTGGTTGTGGTTCGGAATTTCGGTGACGTTGGCGTGGTTGATGGTCAGTCGCGTGCCATTTTTTGCGGGTAAAGATGTGGATCTGCAACGCCGCCGTCCGGCGATTACGTTACTTATTTTTCTGGTTGTTATCGTGTTCATTATGGTTAATCCGCACATGAATTTATTTGTGCTGGCGATGGCTTACTGTATTCACGGCATACTTTTCGGTTTGTCGCAGCGTTTCAGAAAAACCGACGATGATGCATCGGAGAATGCAGGTGATGATTCTCCTCCTGCTTCTCCACCCGCTGATTGACAGCTATTCACGGCAGTGCTTTACTGCGCCGATGATGAGTTTTCATAATATGTTGTCCGATACGCGACTATTGCTACTACTCCACCCGCATATCTGCGACCGGTGAAACGCGCCCGCGCGAATCACAACCACGATTTCTTTCAGGCCGCAGCTTATCTCTGCGGCCTGTTTTTTTGAAAATGATGTTTTAAATTTGTAGTTGATTAGAAAGAAAATGATTTATGTGTACCGCTCCACCGGCTTTGTTTGTAAACAGCCGTTAAAATTGTAAGGAGAACACCATGTCTGATCGTTTGTACATCTTCGATACCACCCTGCGCGACGGCGAACAGTCGCCGGGTTGTTCCATGAATCTGGAGGAGAAGCTGCGCGTAGCCAATGCGTTGGCTGCGCTTGGTGTGGATATTATTGAGGCGGGTTTTCCGATTGCTTCGCCCGGTGATTTTGAAGCTGTACACCGCATTGCCTCCGAAATAAAAGGTCCGACCATTGCCGGATTGGCGCGTGCACACCCGAAAGACATCAAACGCGCCGCCGAAGCGGTTAAACCGGCGGAAAATGCACGCATTCATACCTTTATCGCCACCAGTCCGATTCATATGCAGGCGAAATTGCGTATGCGCCCCGAAGAGGTGTTGGATATGGCTGTGGCATCGGTCAAGCAAGCACGTTCGCTGGTGGCTGAAGTTGAATTTTCAGCGGAAGATGCCGGACGTTCGGATATGGATTTTCTGTGTCGTATCGTTGAGGCGACGATTGCTGCCGGAGCGCGTGTTATCAATATTCCCGATACCGTCGGTTATATGACGCCGCAGGAATTCGGTGGCCGGATTCGCCAGTTGCGCGAGCGTGTTCCCAATGCTGATCAGGCGATTTTTTCGGTGCATTGCCACAATGATTTGGGTTTATCCGTGGCCAATTCGCTGGCTGCCGTGGAAAATGGCGCGCGGCAGGTGGAATGCACGATTAACGGGCTGGGCGAACGTGCCGGAAATGCCTCGCTGGAAGAAATTGTGATGATTCTGAAAACCCGTGCCGATCGTTACGCCATCGAAACCGGCATTGATACGACCAAAATCGTTCCGGCTTCCAAACTGGTGTCGCAGATTACCGGCATGCCGGTGCAGGCGAATAAAGCAATTGTCGGTGCGAATGCGTTTGCGCACGAAGCGGGCATTCATCAGGACGGTGTGCTCAAGCATCAGAAAACGTATGAAATCATGACCCCGGAATCGGTCGGCTGGACGACCAACCGTATGGTGCTGGGTAAACATTCAGGACGCGCGGCGCTGAAATCGCGTTATGCCGAATTGGATGTTGAACTCGATGGAGATCGCTTAAATGTGGTTTTCGAGCAGTTTAAGGTACTGGCCGACAAGAAAAAGGATATTTTTGACGAAGATTTGATGGCTATTCTGGATCATGGTGCAGATGTGGCGACCGAACGCGTTAAACTGATCAGCCTGCATGCCGCTTCCGGTACGGGTGATACACCGGTGGCCGCTGTTGAACTGGAAATCGAGGGCAAACTGCACAAAGCCACTGCCGAGGGTGACGGGCCTGTGGATGCCGCATTCAAAGCGATAAAATCATTGGTCGAGCCGAACGGAAAACTGCTGCTGTACGCAGTCAACGCGATTACCGCCGGCACGGATGCACAGGGCGATGTGACCGTGCGTTTGCAGGACGGCGAACGCATTGTGAACGGTCAGGGCAAGGATACGGATATTGTTGTGGCTTCCGCTAAAGCACTGATTGCAGCGCTGAATAAGCTTCCCGGCATGCATGCTCGTACGGTGCATGCGCAATATTCAGGGGTGTGATTTAGCGGTAAAGCCTCAACGGTAAAGACTCAGAGGTGAAGCTCCGAGGTAAAACCGCACGAAAAACCGTTAAGCGATTCGCCATTCGGCCAGCGAGGCGCGCGCATCGCCACCGCTGATGTTTGGTATGATGTTTAATTCCAACGCCGTCACACCGTCAAGTTCAACACGGTAATCTTCCAATTCGCGTATCGAATCCGGCGCGCTGAAATTGTACTGCTGGCGGGCAATGTCATGGAAGGTTTCGCCATCTGTGGAAAATCGCAGCACAAACTCCTGCGTACGTTCTTTAGATTCCTCGACAAACAACAACCGAATCAGCTTGATACCCTGCGCCTCGTCAAACAACAAACGAAGCGTCTGCTCGCCCGATTCCGCCGCCCGCCAACTGCCGCCACCAACCATAAATACACCCTCAAGCGGATGCGCCGCATCCTCGGAAGTCATTTCCGCCAGTGCCAGAGCCTCCAGATTCAACCAGTGATGTTCCGTTTCCGAAATTTCGTGCCTGTCCCGCTCAATCATCCGTTTGCGCATTCGATTCTCCTGTCGCACGCTCATTGTGTTCAGGACTATAAACCTATTCCTCGGATTTTGCATTTAAGGAAAGAATTATAGAGGTTATTACAAGCGTCATGCAAAAAAATGATGACTGAAAACTGCAAGAGCTACTGTTTTGCATGAGCAGTTCCTTTCAACCAACCATGCCAACCATGCGCGTTCAGAACTCCCCTCCGCCTATGACAATGCGCAATCTATAACGCAGACATTGATACGATACCTTTCTTTTAGCGATAGCGTTTGACGCAAGCGTTTTTCAAGCTCGGCGGCGCTACGTAGCTTTTTTCCATCAGCGGGGAGTGGCATACCTTTACCGCCGAACCAGAAGACCAGATAGATGCCGTATCCATCTGCGCCGGGGTCGCGAGTGTATTTAGGAATCAATTGTTCATGCATCGCTCGCCACAAGTCGCGGTGAGTATCCTTCTTGATCTCGATCGGCACGTTGAATCCGTTGGCGCCACCAAACGAAACCCGGATATCGGCCCGTTTGTCGTCGGCGTAGTTCCCTTCCCGGTGGGCATCAATGTTTAATCTGCCCAGTCGCTCCTGCAAATCAGAGAGCAGTGCATCGCGGCAGTCGTTTTCAGGCTTGGTTTTTTTAAGACGCTTGTTACTGCTGTCGTAACTCCAGTATTGGCGATAATCATTGGTGCTTCCATCACGAATCTTGCGCGTGATCTCGCGCAAATGTTCATAGGTCAGAGCAGCCAGATCCGCAGCATTGGCAGGCTGGAGATTAGCTAGCGACTGCGTGACCTGAGAAATGCTCAAACGGCGGAACGATGCCTTGCGCCGGGCAATGCGCTGACTGTGCTGAGCATGGCGTAATTGATTGTGCCAGTTTGAAAGTTCGG
>QILF01000057.1 GCA_003233235.1 Zetaproteobacteria bacterium | reverse complement strand
AGTATGCGGACAAGTGTTTCCTCAGCACTTGGCGGTAGTCCGACTGCGGCTCAATTGGCGAGTGGTGGCGTTGGAACCTACCGGGATTTTAACGGCAGCACTATAAACTGGCCGATACCGCAGACGGCATCGGTGAATTTTGTCGCATCCATCATTTCGGCAGGGGGTACGCTTGTCTACGCGCGCACCACCCTTGCTGTGCCATCGAATATGGGTTGGTTGAATGGTAACACTGGTACGCGCACTACCAATTTTAGTACTGGGAATGCCAGTTTTGAGGCGTTGCTAGGTATTCAGGAAGATGTGATGATTGCGGAAAGTTCGCGGTACAATATTTTCTCGGCAGGTACTCCGACGCAGGCACAGATGCAGACGGCCAAGAAGTCGTTTATGGCCAATTTGGGCAGTGTTGTCGGCAACATCAACAACACAAGCACGACGGATGGAACAACCGCGCTATCAGCAGTACAGAAAAAGGCGTTGGTTAAGGCCCAACAGCAACCTAGTCTGCGCTAAGAAGGAATCTTCAACTTGAAAGGAAGCCCTAGCCATTTGGCTGGGGCTTTTTCGTATGTTAATGGCTGATTGCATAGATGCATTCACCAGCACTTGCAGCTATGCTGCTCCGATGCCGATAGCTGTTGTTTTAAAGCTTTTTGAAAAGCATTGGTTTCCACGGATTACCGAAGTGGTGATTGTGCTGATGTTGGCTTGGTTGATAGCAGGTTGGTGGATGGCTGGCGACACATCCAAAGCTGTTGCGACAAATGCAACAGAATCGAATGTGGTATCGCTGTTGCCAAAAGCCGCTGAAATCTCGGTGGTGGCTTTGTTCGGTAAAGCGGCGGTAAAGCCAGTTGCGCGGGAAGCTTTCGCGCCGGTGGCGGCTGCGCCGACACGCTTGAATATCCGTCTGCTGGGAACAATGGTCGCCGGTGATCGTTCGTCTGCGGTCATGAAATTGGGCAAAGGCAAGGAAAAGGTGGTGTTTATCGGTGAGGCGATTCAGCCGGGCGTGCTGCTCAAGGAAGTCGAGGTCGATGCAATTATCGTCGATAATCGCGGCCGCAGGGAGAAGGTATTGATGGCCAAAGGCTCGTTAGGTTCCGTGGCGCAGGCTGATTTCATGTCGGGGGCGGCGGCTTCGATGAACAAAACATTCACACGCGCGGAGATTCAAAAACAGATACAGGATTTACCCAAGCTGTTGACCGGAGCATTGGCCATGCAGCACCAGACGGATGGCGTGGCCGATGGTTTTCTGTTGCAGAATATTGTCCCTGATTCGTTGTATGCGCAGGCCGGGCTGATAAATGGCGATATTATTCGTAAGGTAAACGGCAAGCCGGTGACCCGACCGGATCAGGGCATTGCCTTGTTTCAACAGTTGCAGAACGCGCCTGCTCTTGATTTGGAAATCACTCGCGCTGGCGTGATGCAAAATATACATTTCGACATTCGCTGATTTATTGGTGGCGAGGGGAGTAATTTGAAACGGTTTTTTCTAAATTTAATGGCGGTGCTTGTATTGCTGGCGATGATTGCACCGCAGGCAATGGCACGTGATGTGACATTGAATTTCAAAGATGCGGATATCCGTGCTTTTATTGAATTTGTTGCAGGATTTTCCGGGCGGAATTTCCTGATTGATAACCGTGTGAAGGGTAAGGTGACGATCATTTCGCCGACACCGGTTTCCGAAGATGCCGCTTATGCAATTTTTCTTTCGGTACTGGAAATAAATGGTTTTGCTGCGGTTCAGAGCGGCAGTGTGATTAAAATCATACCGCGCGCCGAAGGTAAGCAAAAGCCGCTACCGGTGGTTTCAGAAGCAGATGCGAAGGCCAGATACAAAACAAAAGCGGGCGATGAGCTGGTTACCGAGGTGATTCGCATGAAATATGCCGACGCCTCGCAGTTGATGGCGATTTTGCGCCCGCTGGTTCCGCCGAATAGCAGTATTTCGGTTTACGGACGTGGCAATATGCTGCTGATAACCGACTCTGCGGCGAATATCAGGCGTGTGCGGCAGGTGGTGAAACTGCTTGACCGCAATGAGGCGATGGGTGTAAAAATATTTACGCTTAAACACGCGTCAGCGGAGAAAATGGCGCAGGCGCTGAGTCGGCTGTACGGCGGCGCACCGGCGCAGGGTGCGGGCGGTAGTGTGAAGGCGATGGCTTATCAGCCGGGGAATATGCTCATTGTGGTGGCCGTTCCGCAGCTACTCAGCGAAGTCATTCGCATGGTTGAGAAACTGGATATTATGCCCCAACACGACAGTGGTCGTCTTTATGTGCGCTATCTGAAGAATGCCGATGCCGAGGATGTAGCCAAGGTGATCAACAGCCTGATTTCCGGACAATCGCAGACTGGCGGCAAGGGTGTTGCTCCGGGTAAGGCGCTATTTACAGGCGATGTGAAGCTGGTCGCCGATCCGGCAACCAATGCCCTGCTGATTACTGCCAATGCCGGTGATCGTGCCGGTTTGAATGCGCTGATCGACAAGCTGGATATCCGCCGCCTACAGGTGCTGGTCGAGGCGCTGATTATTGAAATCAGTGCCAAAGGTGCGCAGCAGTTCGGCATGGAATTTCGCGGTCTTAGTAGTCTGGATAATTCAGGGCGCGGCGTGATTGGTGGAACAACCTTCTCTCAGGGTGGCGTTAGTATCAATACGGTGACGTCAGATCCGCTGAATCCGGGAAGCGGGCTGGCTGTCGGCGTTGTCGATGGCACAATATCTTTCGGCGGCAATACGTTTGTGAATCTTGCTGCTCTGTTACGCGCGCTGGAAACCAAAACCGATACCAATGTGTTATCAACACCGAATATCTTGACCATGGATAACGAAGAGGCGGAGATACTGGTCGGCCAGAATGTGCCGTTTATCACCGGGTCAAGTTCGACACAGGGTGGTATCACCAATCCTTTCCAGACGATTCAACGGCAGGATGTTGGCCTGACCTTGCGTGTGACACCGCAAATCTCCGAAGGCGACACGATTCGTCTGAAAATTTATCAGGAAATTTCCAGTGTGACCGGCGGCACAGCAGCCGAAGGTGGCATTATTACCAGCAAACGCTCAATCAAGACGACGGTATTGGCTGGTGATGGCAATATCATCGTTCTTGGCGGTCTGATGCGTGATGACACGTCCAAAAGTGTGCAGCGCGTGCCGTGTATTGGTGCGATACCGATTATCGGTGAGCCGTTTAAATTTACCGACAACTCACGCACCAAAACAAACCTGATGGTATTTCTCAGGCCGCACATCATTCGCAGCCGTAAAGATATGAAGGCGATCACCGAACAGAAATACCGTGAAGTGCAGAGCGTTTATGACAATCAGACTTACGAAGGCACGATTCTCTTCCCGCAGGAGAAGATACCGTTGCCTGATGACTTGAATCCGCTGATTAAACCCGGCACGTCTTCTCCGAATACGCCGCCGCCCAATGCTCCGTTGCCCAATGCTCCGTCGCCAAACAAACCCTGATGTTTGAACAGCCCGCAGCCGGAGAAAATGAGGCGGTGCTGAACCATCTGTCGCGCATTCCACCGGAGCGGGTGCAAACCGAACGTGTTTTACACTTTTCTTTGCCGGTGCTGCGCCTCGGCCCGGTGCTGCCACTTGCGCCGGATGACGAAGCGGCCAATCCGGTGGTTGTGCCCGACGATGGTGACTGGCCGTGGATGCTGCTTGACGATATGCGTCGCGAATTGGGTGGTGAGGTGACGGTATTGCTGGCTCCGCGCGATCAAATCATGCTCGAATTGAACCGGGTCTTCGATATGGCTTCGGCTTCTGCCGAGGAAATGCTTGCCGATCTGGGCAGCGAGGGTGAATTGTCGCGCGAGATTGAAGAGGTGCGCGATTTACTCGAATCCGAGGACGAAGCGCCGGTGATTCGTCTGGTGAATACGCTGATTTCACAGGCGCTTAAAGAACGGGCCAGTGATATTCACATTGAACCTTTTGAAAATAACGTGTTGGTACGTTTTCGTGTTGACGGGGTGCTGCATACGGTGGTGACGCCGCCAAAGGGTGTACAGGCGGCGATGACCAGTCGCATCAAGGTGCTTTCCGGCATGGACATTGCCGAAAAACGGCATCCGCAGGATGGCCGTTTTCGTGTGCGTATCGCCGGTCGCGAAGTGGATGTACGTGCCTCGATTCTGCCGACGGCTTACGGCGAACGGGTGGTGCTGCGTCTACTTGATCGCGGGCGCGGTGTGCTCAGTCTTGCCGAACTCGGTATGAACGAGGATCAATTGGCGCAGATGAGCGATGTGGTTTCCGCACCGCACGGCATTGTGCTGGTAACCGGCCCGACCGGTTCCGGTAAGAGCACAACGCTTTACGGTGCGCTGATGAGTGTGGATCGTAAAAATCGCAATGTGCTGACCATTGAGGATCCGATTGAATACCAGCTTGATCATGTCGGGCAGATGCAGGTGCAGACGAAAATTGACCTGACTTTTGCTTCCGGTTTGCGTTCCATTCTGCGTCAGGACCCGGATATTGTGATGATTGGTGAAATCCGTGATCTGGAAACGGCGGAGATTGCGATTCAAGCCAGTTTGACCGGCCATTTGGTTCTCTCCACCTTGCATACCAACGATGCGCTTTCTTCCATTATGCGTTTGCAGGACATGGGCGTGGAGCCGTATCTGGTCGCTTCTTCGCTGCTGATGGTGCAGGCGCAACGGCTGGTGCGCGCGCTGTGTCCGCATTGCAAGCGTCAGCGCGGGATTAGCGAAAATGATTGGCTGACGATGCATGCCGATCCCGGGGATTACCGTGAGGTGAACGAGGTTTACGAAGCGGTTGGTTGTGATTTATGCATCCAGACCGGTTATGTCGGACGTATCGGTATCTTCGAAATGACACGCGTTTCAGGCCCGTTGCGCGACGCGATTCATGACGGTAAGGGTTTGCAGGCTTTGCGTAGAATCGCGCGCAAGGAAGGCATGAAAAATCTCGCTTGCGACGGCGCGCGCCACGTAGCTAGCGGACATACCAGCATTGATGAAGTGTTGCGGGTGACGCGCGAGGATGCGGTCGTCGTTCAGGAATGAGTATTTTCGTTTACGAGGCGGTGGATAAACGCGGACGTATTCGCAAGGGTGAAATCGAGGCCGATTCAGATCGTACGGCACGCAATCAGTTAAAAAGTAGCGGTTTGATGGCACGCAGCATCGTTGCCGCACGTGATACGCGTGCCGAGCACAGCCAAGCCGCTGTGCGCAGGCTCGACGATGATACCACCATCACGTTTATGCAGCAGTTGGCCACGCTGCTGGGTGCAGGGATGCCGATTACCGAAGCACTGGAATCCATTGCCGAGGGTATGGAAACGCGGCGCGGGCGGCAGGTGGTTGGCATGTTGCGCCAGAAGGTGCTGGAGGGAGAGGCATTGGCACATGCCATGAAAGCACTGAATTTCGACGATGTGACCTGTAATATGGTGGCGGCTGGCGAGGAAACCGGCCAATTGGATGTGGTGAGTGTCCGTTTGTCGGGTTTGCTGGAGCATCAGCGTGAATTGCGACAGGAATTGCTGTCGGCGGTGCTTTATCCGCTCGTCGTGGCCGGTTTCGGCCTGCTGGTGATGGTGTTTTTGTTGACCGTGGTTGTGCCGCAGATTGCCGGTGTGTTTGCTCGTGCAGGTGGTGATTTGCCGTGGCTGACATCGTTGCTGATTAGTGTTTCGGAAGGTTTACGTACCTACGGTATTTTGTTGTTTCTGGCGCTAGCCGGGGTAGGTGCGGCTTACCATTTTGCCATGCGCGTGCAAGCGCTACGTTGGCAGCGAGATAATATTCTTTTACAAACACCTGCACTTGGCAGTTTGCTGCGTAAAATTGAAACGGCGCGCTACGCACGCACACTGGGCATGCTGCTCGGCGGTGGTGTGCCGGTGCTTTCGGCTTTGCATATTGCCAGTCAGAGCGTGCAGATGGAGCCGGTGCGCGAGGCGACAATCGCGGCACGTGAATCCATGCGCGAAGGTGAATCGCTAGCCGAGCGGCTGCGCTTGTCGGGTTATATTCCGCATCTTGCTATTCGTCTGATTGCTGTTGGTGAGCAGAGCGGCCAGCTTGATGCGATGCTGATGCGTGTTGCCGACAGTTACGATGCCGAAGCTTCGCGTTCCCTGAAACGGCTGGTGACGCTGCTTGAACCGCTACTGGTCATGCTGATGGCGGTGATGGTCGGGGTGCTGGCACTGGCGATTCTGCTGCCGATTATGGAAATGAACGAGCTGGTGCGCTGATGGTACGTTATACCCCGTTGTTGCTGCTTTTGCTGATGATGTTTGCACCCATGCATGCAGCGGCTACGGTTTCCGATGCCTATCGGCAAGCTATTGCGCTGGCTGCTTCGGGACGGGACGGGCAGGCTGCTGCGATGTTGCGCGGTGTTGCAGCGGCATCTTCCGGTGTGTGGCAGGAACGCGCGGCAACGGCGGCGAAGTTGATCGAAATGCGTCGCCAACAGGATCGTTCACAGCTTAAAATCAGCGCGTTAAACGGGGTGTTACTGGCCAAATATCAGCAACAATATGCGGCTCCACAGCCAGCCGATACACGTTTGGTCGGTATCTTGGCGACGCTGTTTCCGGGCGCAGGTCATGCATGGTTGGGGCGCTGGCACGATGCTGGCATTGCGGCGTTAATGGTTTGGCCGATGCTTTTGCTTACGCTCTGGGCGGGTAAACGGAAAATGGGACCGGTGACGGTATTTTTCAGCTTGCTGACGTTGTGGTTGTGGTCGGGAAGTGTGTTTTCGGCTATTTCGCTGGCCGAACGGGGTACATTCGAGGCGTATGTCATGTGGTGGCAGGGGCTGTGGCAGGCTTCGGGCTTGCCCGGCAGACCGTGGTGACGGTTATATGCTGAAGAGTTATATGCTGAAGCTTGTATGTTGAAAATCTACGCATGTTTATCGCTGGGCAGTTTGCTGCTGGCTTTGTTGATGATGGCAACGCTTACGCCTGCGGTTGCAACGGTGCGCTCGGGTGTGATTCCGCTGCAATCTCCGCTTTACCTTTACCAGCGGATTGTCGGACATCTGGATGGTCGGCCATGTCCGTCTTTTCCGGTCTGTTCGCTGTACGCAAAGCAGGCGCTGGCTATGCACGGGGCGCTGCTCGGGTCGTGGCTGATGCTGGATCGTTTGATTCATGAAGCGGATGATGTGCGGCGCGGGCCGTGGACTATGGCGGAGGATGGCAAACGCCTTTATGATCCGCTGTCGCGCAATGATTTCTGGCTGAACAACAGGGAGTAGAATATATGGTAGCAAATGCATGTATGCGGGCAAAGAAAACCACGCAAAAAAATAATGAACGGGGTTTTACCTTGCTCGAAATTATGGTTGTGCTGGTTATTATCGGCGTGCTGGCAGCGATTGTCGCACCGCGTTTTATTGATCGTGCCGACGAAGCCAAGGTGCAGGCGACGCGAACTCAAATTACCAGTATTGCGCAGGCGTTGAAATTATATCGATTGCACAACAGCCGTTACCCTACCTCCAGCGAAGGCTTGCAGGCCTTAACTTCAGCGGGTAAAGAAGGTCGCCGTTATATTGATACCGTACCTAAGGATGCATGGGGCAATAAATTCATCTACCTGTCGCCGGGCGTACACGGTGATTTTGATATTATGTCCTACGGCGGAGACGGACGCAGCGGCGGTAGCGGATTCGATGCCGATATTGGCAACTGGTAAGTCGCTGACGCCTCCTCCTACGGCTTCTTCTAGGGAGGCCTGATCAATTCATGAATTCGCATTTTGCATTCATAATGCACCAACTCGGCGTTGCAACATTTCGCAATAGCGGTGCTATTACGCGCATGTTGCGCCTTGATTTGGCACATTCTTAATGCAAGCTACTTTGTTCAGAATTAATCAGCGCTTCCCTAGAGGTTTTACACTACTGGAAATTATGCTGGTCATGGCTGTCATGGCTATGGTTGCGGCTTTTGTGCTGCCCAATATGTTTCGTCCGGCAACGGCTACGCTAAATGATACAGCGCGGCATCTGGTCCGCTTGCTGCATGTGGCTTCTGAAGAGGCGCAATTGCGCGGTGTGCCGCTACGCTGGAATGCCTATGCCGATCACTACCAGTTTCAGTTAGCGAATAATAAGGGCGAATGGCAAGCCTTCAGCGAACCGCCTTTTGCAGCGCAGGCGTTGCCGGACGATGTAAAAATAACGGAAGTCCGGCTGGCTGATGGTTTGGGCTTGGGTTTTGCAGGTGATACGGGGCTTGCAACCGCGACTGATAAAACAATGCAAACTATTGATTTTAAAAATAAAAGTAAGCTCAGTGGCAAAGGTGGGAAAGCCATTGGTTCGGTGGTTTTTATGAGCGACGGGATGCTCAGTGTTGCCGATGTTTTTTTGCATGCGAATGCCGGGGAGCTACGGCTGGAATTGCGTCCCGGTCCTGCCGGTATTCGTATTCGTAAGGATGTGCCGTGAATCGTGGTTTTACCTTGCTTGAGGTGATGGTGGCCTTGGCTATTGCCGCGACAGCGCTGGTGGCGCTGATGGGGCGTATTGGCTCATCGGCGGATATTCAACACGATCTTGCCCTGCATGCCGAGGCGATAAGTGTGGCTGTGAACGAACTTGAGCGTATCAAAATGAGAAAATCACCTGCCAATGATACGCATGGCGAAGTTGAAACGGCGAGCGGAACGTTCCAGTGGAAGGCGACGATAGTACGTACACTGGACGACGGGTTTGTGCGCCAGAATATGCTGGTTACGGCTCCGGATGGCGGTACGGTGACGTTGTTTTTATACCGCGATGTGTCTCAATGA
>QILF01000092.1 GCA_003233235.1 Zetaproteobacteria bacterium | reverse complement strand
GTGAATGGTGGTTCCATTTGCCGAAATTCCAACTCAAAATCGCGCCGGAGCGGGGAAGAAAATCGCCGCTCACGACTTTTGCAAGTGGCTCCCTAGTCCCCCTCGGGACACAAGCTTGTGAGCATTGAAGGGCTTGCGATCTCAATGCGTAATTCACCCATTCTAGACCCAAGGGGGAATTACCATGAAACATTCTACATTCAAATCCACACTTGTCGGCATGAGGTTGCCGGGTGTGCTGATCTGCATGCTGGCCATATTCAGCGGCTGCGCGGCAACACAGACCGCCATATCCAAACGCAATTTGGATGTGCAGACCAAAATGAGCAACACGATTTTTCTCGATCCTGTTGCGCCAGAGCAGCAGACTGTTTTTGTACAGGTGCGCAACACTTCGGATAAAAAACTGGATATGAATGCGGTAATCGTTAATGCGGTGAGCAGTCACGGATATAAGGTTGTGAGCAATCCGAACGATGCACATTATATGTTGCAAGCTTCGGTGCTACAGATCGGTAAAATGGATCCATCGGCGGCACAAGCCGCATTGGTTGGCGGTTATGGCGGCGCATTGGCGGGCGGAGCGGTCGGGCTTGCGCTTGCGGCGGCCAGCCGCAATCGAAATGTAGCCAGTTACGGAGGCTTCGGCATTCTCGGGGCGGTGATCGGAACGCTTGCGGATGCAGCGGTCAAGGATGTGACCTTTACCATGGTCACTGATTTGCAAATTTCGGAACGGGCGGCGCAAGGCGTGATTGTTCATCAGCAAACCGACACAAATCTGACTCAAGGCACATCAACTCAGATCACCCAACAATCAAAATCGGAGTCGAACTGGAAACGCTACCGAACCCGAATTGTCTCCACTGCGGAAAAAGTAAATCTTGATTTCAGCGATGCCCGAAAGGAATTGGAACATGGCCTGGCCCGCTCAATAGCAGGGCTTTTTTAAGCTTTGTTGTTGAAACACCGCGCGGCGGAAGTCGGCGGATCGGAAATGCTGACTTCCGTCCCTGTTGAGAAGGGCGCGGGCAGGCAAGGCGGGGCGTTTACATTGCACATGGCAATGCAACAAATACAGCAGAAAAAACAACGGAGATAAGGATGATGAAAATTATTTTTGGATTCATGACTTTCGCACTGATGGCGGCATCTTTTACAGCATGCTCAAGAGACACGCGTATCGATGCACTGGAAAGCAATCAGAAAGCGCAAAAAGAGCAAGCAAGAATGGAGCAAGAACGTCAGGATGTGATGCAACAGCATCTTGAAAAGATTCAAAAGGTCACGCCTGCATGGTTTCTCAATCCTATGCCGTCAGATGCAACGGGCTTTTACGCAGTTGGTGCCGGTGTTTCTCCGCAAATGAATTCATCCATGGAAATATCTCAACTGCAAGCTGAATTCGATTTGGCTAAAACATACCGGCAACATTTATCCGGCAGTGAACGGTCATACGAAAAAGTGACGGGTACAGGCAGCATTCACCAATACACAAAGCTGGTTGATAAGATCGTCGATGCCGTCCCTGTGGTTGGTTTTGAGGTTATTCACCGGAAAGTGGTGCCTTTGGGTGATCGCGTGTACACATGGACAATGCTCAAGCTTCCATACGACCAATTCAATCGTGCACTCGGTCAGGTGAAAAGTCGTCAGGCAAGCAATCAAATCAAGGGTGAATTTGATGCCCTGAAAAACAGGCTGGAGGACTTACGTCAAAGTAAAAAAGCAGGCACGGAGTAAGTGATGTTCAAGCAAAAAGAATGGTGGCGGGCAGTCTGTTTGGTCACTGTTCTTTTCACATTACTGCCCACGACTGCTATAGCACAAACAACAGATATTACCCTTACGCGTATATGCCCTATCGGGGACGATTACGGCAAAGCACTCCAGCAGTGCCTGGACAAGATGGTTTCAGAAGAAGAAAAAAAATACGCAACCTTTCTTGATCACCAGAAGGTAAAAGACGGGGCGTACAGCAGAGAGACAAACAAGTATGAAGGTGCTCTGGTCAGCGTTAAAGGCTTTCACCCGCGCCGGATTGAAACAAGCCGGGGGACGATGCTTGAATTGACTGCAACGATTGGAACGTCCTCTACGCCTGTTCAAGAGATTGCGCAGTTGCGGCGCGAGCTTGACTCAGCACAAGCCAAGCTGGCAATACGCCAAACTCGTCAACCGACAACACAGGTAACGCTTACAGATGAATTTCTTGACGGTCCGCGTAAGCTCGGCGTGAAGACTGATGGATTGGTTGCAATGTATTTGGAGACATATTTCTACGAGGCCGTGCGCACAGGGCAGGTGCTTCTTGAATTGGAAAGTTCAGAAGACGTTGGTGATGACCGGAGGAAAGTTACTTTTTCTGTTATGTGGGGGCTAACCCCACCCTCGGGTGCTGAGCAGGGCCGGGAGTATCATCTGAACACAGAGCTTTACTATTTTGACACGTTAACCCCCGGAGGCATGGCTTACTACAAACATATACGGATAGTCAAAAAAGAAGGGCTGAGTATTGCTCATGACATCATTTTCAACTACTCACCAATGGTGTGTATCCATGATGAAACCCCGGAAAACTCCCATGAATGGTATGAAGCCCATAAAAAAGCTCTTGAACTCACTGAAAAGCATCCGGCTTTTGTTCGCGTAGAGTTTGGCGGAGAATGGGCTGAACTTCCCCTCTTCGTAGAGAAAGAAAAAATTCGTTTATCTCCACATGCATCAACGAACTTTAAACCGGGCCGCATGTACAGATTGTGTCTGATAACGCATTCATGGTGGTATCAAAAATTATTCAAGCGACTGTCCCAGCAAGGAATAGAAGTGTCATTTGTTGTTGATAAGACCAAAGGTGAGAGTCATAAAGCTGTTGCGAAACTAATTATCAAATAGCCGGTTAGGGAGGTGCTGATTAATTCCGGGTAAAGCAGAGTTGCGAAGCTGCTATTCTTATCTAAAACATAGATCGCTACTAATATCGCTACTTTTTAAGTATATCATCGTTATAACTTTATATTTTACAATAAGAAAGATCGCTACTAATATCGCCACTATGAATGTATCTGATATGGAACCAATGGTACCTGAGTCCAGTCGAGAACTGGAAGACAAGGCGGTTGATCTGATTGAGAAGTCAAGCGCTTTTGCATCAATGTTGAATAGTGATGTCAGTGTGGCGGTTGGTGGTTTGGTTCGTTCGATGAATTGCTATTACAGTAACTTTATTGAGGGCCATGACACGCATCCGAGAGATATCGAGCGCGCATTAGCTGAAGATTTTCATAACTCGGCAGAGAAACGGGACCTTCAGTTGGAGGCAAAAGGACATATCGAGGTGCAGTCTCTCATAGACAGGGGGTGTGCTCCTAGCGAGGCCCTTTCAAAGGATTTCGCGCTGTGGACTCATAAAGAGTTTTGTGAGCGTCTTCCCGAGAGTTTGTTGTGGGTCGAGAATCCCGACACTGGTGGGCGTATTCGGGTGGTGCCGGGCAAGCTGCGCGATGTTTCTGTAGCAGTTGGTCGACATATCCCTCCTGCGCATGAACAATTGAGTGCATTTCTAAGCAGATTTGAGAAAGCTTACACCCCAAAGCTTCACTCAAGAACGAGCTGTATCATCTCTGTAGCGGCAGCTCATCATCGATTTACGTGGATTCACCCATTCATTGATGGCAATGGACGAGTGGCAAGGCTGATGTCTCATGCCTATCTAAAGCAGCTGGGGGTTGGTAGTAGCCTGTGGTCTGTGTCGCGGGGGCTTGCCAGAAGATCCGATGAATATAAGCGACTTCTTCAGGCGGCTGATTTGCCTCGTCAAGGTGCACTTGATGGGCGGGGTTCCTTGTCGGAGAAGGGCTTGGCTGACTTTTGCAACTTCTTTCTTGATGCATGTATCGATCAGGTTGAGTTTATGAGCATGAGCCTTGACTTGAAAGGATTGCAGTTGCGAATTGAGCGTTATTGCACTTATGAAATTGACGCAAAAGATTTATTGCCGGGTTCGTGGCAACTGCTCCGCGAGGCCTTACTGTCTGGTGAGTTCAAGCGAGGCAAGGCTGCAGATATGATAGGTAAAAGTCCGGCGCAGGCGAGGAAGGTGCTTGGAAGGCTAGTCAAGAAAGGGTTGCTGGTTTCAGATACTGAAAAAGGTCCGGTACGGCTTGGATTTCCATTGCATGTTCTTGATCACTGGATGCCGGGGCTATATTTTCAGCCATGAACGCGGCTGAAATTGAAGATTTATTTTTCATTTAATACTTCAGAGCCACTTGCAAAAGTCTGGGTGGATGAGTTGCAATCCCACTTCGAGTGCGCTTTTGAGTTGGAATGAGTTGGAATGAGGTGAATGGTGGTTCCATTTGCCGAAATTCCAACTCAAAATCGCGCCGCAGTGGGGAAGGAAATCGCCGCTCACGACTTTTGCAAGTGGCTCTGAATTAGCAGGTTATGACGTTCCAATCATTGGTGTGGGCACAGTTTGGACACCAGATGAGCACAGAGGCTTGGGCACAGGTTTTTTGGAAAGAAAAAAGGCCTTGAAACCTTATGTTTGGTTGCGGGGGCTGGATTTGAACCAACGACCTTCGGGTTATGAGCCCGACGAGCTACCACTGCTCCACCCCGCGTCAGGGAGGCGGAACATTAGCGGCAATCAGCCGACTGTCAAGGCGTCTGTTTTGTTGGTGTTTGTCGGGTTGAAGCAGAGTTTGCGCTTGTCTAGAAGTCCTCAATCATCTCGTCGAGTGCAGCCACATCAATCTTGACCCGACCACGCCCGGCCAGAGGAATAATCACGCCATCTTTTTTCAGCATACTGATAGCACGGGAAATTGTTTCGCGACTGGTGGATAACTGATCGGCAACGAGTTGGTGGGTGGGTAGTTTGATTTCGATGCGGTTGTCCGGGCGGCGGGAGCCGAATTGTTCGCAGAAATCGTTCAGATAAGCATACAAACGGTGATTAACATCCATGGTGCTGATATGTGCTAAAACCAGATTGGTGCGCCGCAGCCGGTGCACAATCTCGCTCAACAGCGTTTTGGTCAGGCGTGGCATTTCGAGCATCAGGCGGGAAAAATCACTGCGCCGGATATGTCCGAGTTCGCATGCTTCCATGGTTGTTACCGTCGCAGAGCGCGGTTCGGTATCAAGCAATGCCATTTCACCGATAAAGGCGCCTTTTTCGAGCAGGCAAAGGACGACTTCGCGGCCATCCGGAGAATATTGCGATACTTTTACAGAACCGCTCAGGATAATCGCCATCGAATCGCCGGTTTCTCCCTCCTGCACGACAATGGTATTCTTGTTGTAATGTTTGCTCGAAACCAATTGAGTGATGGCTTCGATTTCACCTTCTTTCAGTTCAGAGAACAGAGGAACGGTGCTGATAATTCCTTTCAAGAGTCGCCTTCGCTAAAACGCATCACTGAAACAGGCCATGTGGCGAGTAGTCGCGGACCTATTTTTGGCCGTAATATTTCTACAGCCCGGGTGATTTTTTCCACGTCATCAATGGCTTCGACAACAAGTGGTAAATCGCTGGAAAGTGAGAGAAAACTGCTGGTATGCACGCCGTGCAGCCCCATGCCTTCAATACCGCGCATGACGGTGACACCTTTCAGGCCTGCTTCACGGCATTCATCGAGCACAGCTTGCATAGCCGGTTCGCCGCTAATGCGATCCGATTCTGTCAGATAAATGCGTAAAAACATTGCATTCTGCATGCTTCCTCCATTGCCGAATCATCGTGTTGTGCCGCTTGAGATGCGTTGTTGAATTGCGAATTGCAAAACGAATTACGAATGGCAAAACATTTTATCTCAAGCGCGGCACAGCAAGCCTTTAAATGTGCAGCTTACACCATGCCTCGACGCTATAGAAGCCTAGATTCTAGTGCAATAGAAGATGCTATATTATTGAATTATTGGGTTAAATAGAAAGGAAAGGATGCGGTCTCATTGAATTTACTATAAATAGAATCCAGTCTGGCTGCTATGTGTTCTTTACCGTATCTTGCTTGCGTCATGTCGCTGGGCGCCAGCGCTTTCTGTGATTTTCAGGGAAGACGCATTGACCTAGGCTGGTCACTGGCTAGCATCGCCGCGCACCGCGAAAGATGTTTTGTCGGGTGCAAATCCCTCTTTTGTGGAGAAATATCATTCCCATGTTAAAGCAATATCTTCTTTCCCCTGGTCCTACCGCTGTTCCGGAGCGCGTACTTCTGCGCATGGCGCATCCGATGATTCACCACCGCACGCCGCAGTTTTCGGCTATTTTTGCTGAAACCAAGCGCATGCTGGAGCAGGTTTACCAAACCTCCAACGACGCCTTGATGCTGGCATCCTCCGGTTCCGGTGCGATGGAGGCGGCGATTACCAATCTGTGTTCGCCGGGCGATACGATTATTTTCGTTAACGGTGGCAAATTCGGCGAACGCTGGGGCAAGATTGCAGCCAAATACGGCGTGAATGCCGTGGAAATCAAAGTGGAATGGGGAAATGCCGTCGATGTTGCAGATGTCGAAGCGGCGTTGAATGCCAACCCCGAAGCCAAGGGTGTGTTCCTGCAAGCCTCGGAAACCAGCACCACCACCGAACATCCAGTGCGCGAAGTGGCGCGTTTGACGGCGAATCGTGACGGTTGTGTAACCGTGGTCGATGCCATTACCGCGCTCGGCGTTATCAATATGCCGATGGATGATTGGGGTCTGGATGTGGTGATTACCGGTTCGCAGAAGGCGCTGATGCTGCCGCCGGGACTGGCGATGATTGCGCTGTCCGACAAGGCGTGGGGACTGACTGAAAGTGCGACCTGTCCCAATTTCTATTTCGATCTGGTCACCGAGCGAAAAAATCAGCAGGCGGGCAAGGATACAACCGCCTGGACGCCTGCCGCGTCCTTGGTGATTGGTTTGAACGAAGTGCTGAAAATGATATTTGAAGAGGGACTGGAGAATCTTTTCGCCCGTCATGCGCTGCTGGCCAAAGCAACGCGTGCCGGTGTAGCGGCGCTCGGTATGAAACCTGTTTCCACAGCGCCTGCAACCAGTGCTACCGGTGCATTTGTGCCGGAGGGTGTGGATGGCGGGGCGTTTGTGAAATATCTGCGTGATACGATGGGCGTGACCTTTGCCGGCGGACAGGATCATCTGAAAGGTAAAATCATCCGCATCGCACATCTCGGTTATTACGATGTGTTTGATATTACGATGGCGATGAGTGCCATCGAAATCGCCTTGAATCGCTTCGGTCATCCGGTGCAGATGGGTGCAGGTGTTGCAGCGGCGCAGGTGGTTTTGGCCGAACGTTTTCCGGCGCAGGGGTAAAGCAGATGCCGAAGGTATGGATTGCGGATAAAATGTCTGCGCGCGCGGTTGAAATCTTCAAAATGCGCGGCATTGATGTGGATTACAAACCGGGGCTTTCCGATGACGAAAAACTGGCTATTGCTGGTGATTATGACGCGATTGCGGTTCGTTCTTCAACTACGCTGAAGGATGAATTGCTGGCGGCGGCGGGCAAAGTAAAGGTTATCGGTCGCGCAGGCATCGGTGTTGATAATATTGATATTAACGACTGCTCGCGGCGCGGTATCGTGGTCATGAACACGCCGTTCGGCAATACCATCACCACGGCTGAACTGGCCGTAGCGCACATTGTTGCAGCGGCACGCATGATTCCGCAGGCATCTGCATCGACGCGTTTAGGCAAATGGGAAAAATCACGTTTCATGGGCATGGAATTGACCGGCAAGAAAGCCGGGGTGGTCGGTGCGGGAAATATCGGTGCGATTGTTTGTGATCGGCTGAAAGGTCTGCACATGAGTGTGTATGTTTACGATCCGTTTATTTCCGATGAACGTGCGGAAGCGATGGGTGTGAGCAAAGTGGATTCGGTTGCCGAACTGGTGGCGATGGTGGATGTGCTGACGGTGCATGTGCCGCTGATTGATGCGACGCGCAAGCTGATTGATGCGGAGATGATTGCGCGGATGAAAAAGGGTTCGATTCTGGTCAATTGCGCACGTGGTGGCATTGTTGACGAGCAGGCCGTATATGAAGCGTGCAAAAGCGGCCATTTGCGGGCGGCGGCGCTGGATGTGTATGAGCAGGAACCGGCACGTGAAAATCCGCTGTTTGAGCTGGAGAATGTAAGTTTCACGCCGCATATCGGTGCATCCACTGATGAAGCTCAGGAAAATGTTGCCGTACAGATCGCCGAGCAGATTTCCGATTATCTGCTGGGTGGCGTGGTGCGCAATGCGGTGAATATGCCATCACTTTCCGAGGAAGAGCAGCGCTTGCTTGCACCTTATCTGATGCTGGCCGAGCGCATGGGGCATTTTATCGGCCAGACTATGAAACCGGGATATTCACGTATTACTGCACATTTCGGGGGCCATGCATCGCTGATTAATCGTAAGCCGTTAATCAACTGCATGCTGCAAGGGCTGCTTTCCGAAAGTATGGAAGAGGTCAACGCGGTGAATGCCGGTATGCTGGCCAAAGATCGTGGTATTGAAGTGGCCGAATCAGCATGTGATACGGTGGAGAATTTTACCACGCTGATGCGCTTGCAAGTGGAAGGTGACGAAGGGACGCGTTGTGTTTCCGGAACCTTATTTGATGAATCAAGACCGCGTTTTGTCAGTTTCGATACCTGCGAAGTGGAAATTGCGCCTGCGGGCAGGCTTATTTTCCTGCAAAACGAGGATCGTCCCGGTGTGATTGCCGCAATTGGTGCAATTCTTGCCGAGGCAAACATCAATATTGGTGATTTCCGTCTGGGGCGACGCACCGATACAGACAATGCGGTGGCGTTGATTCAGGTGGATTCGACACCTTCGGATGCGGTTCTTGCGCGTTTGAACGATGTGCCGAATGTGCTGGTTGTGCGTTACGCTGAACTGGGGGGGATGTGAGTCATCGGCCAATTTTAGGGCTGGAAGATGCATTTGGCGTGCGCGCCGCTTCGTTGCGTGTGTTGCAGAATAAACTGCTGAATGTATTTGCAGAAGCCGGTTTTGAAGAAGTTATTCCGCCGATTCTGGAGCGTCCGGAGACGCTGAAATCCGGAGCGGGTTGTTTTCTGGCCGATCAGACGGTGGTATTTTCAGATCCGGCGGATGCCGGATTGCTGGCAGTGCGTCCGGATATGACGCCGCAAATTGCGCGCATCGCGGCAACGCGGCTTTTAGCCAGTCAGGTGCTACGTTTGTGTTACTCCGGCACGGTGATTTTAGCCCGTCCCGAATCACGACGCGGTTCGCGGCAACAGTGGCAGACCGGTGTGGAATGTCTGGGTATTGCCGGTGTGGATGGTGATGTCGAAGTGATCCGTCTGGCCGCGCAATGCATGCAAACAGCGGCGTTTAAGCATCCTGTGTTGCAGGTGGGTCATATCGGCTTACTGAAGGCGCTGGTGGCGGATAGTCCGCTTTCGCTGGAACGCTGGACTGAAATGCTGGCGCATCGCTCGCCGGACGATATGGATGCATTGGCCGAAGATGGCAAATTAGCGGGTGCATATCGGGAAGCTTTGATGATGATGGCCTCCGGTAAAGCCGATGCCGGTTGGCTGAACGGGCGAATCGGGAAAATTAACGAAGATTTTGACGTTGCGGCGCGGGATTTACAGGCTGTGGTTGAGCAGTTGACTGACAATATGTCCGGTATCTCACTGCAAGTGGATGCGGCGGTGATGCCGCGTTTTCTGTATCACAGCGGCGTGATTTTTGCCGGTTTTGCAGAAGGCGTACCGTACGCATTGCTACATGGCGGACGTTACGATGCGATGATGGCGGCACACGGCAGAGATATGCCGGCAACCGGTTTTTCGTTTGATTTGTGGGCGTGGCTGGACGGCGGCGCCTGTGTCGAAAGTTAGGGGTGATTAAATGAGCAACACCATAGCGGTTGGGATTCAGTGGGGTGACGAGGGTAAGGGTAAAATCGTTGATTTATTGACCCCTGATGTCGATATTGTGGCGCGTTTTCAGGGTGGTCCGAATGCCGGACATACGCTGGTGATTGGTGGTGAAAAAACGGTGTTGCATCTGGTTCCATCCGGTATTTTACACGACAATACACTGTGTCTGATTGGTAACGGTACGGTGGTTGCACCGGAAACCATTGTTGAAGAAATGGACACACTTTTAGCCGCCGGGATTCCGGTCAATGAACGCTTGCGTATTTCTGATCGCTGCCAGCTTATTCTTCCCTATCACCGGGCTTTGGATGCGGCGCGCGAAGCGGCCAAAGGCAAAGCTAAAATCGGTACAACAGGGCGTGGTATCGGTCCTGCCTATGAAGATAAAACGGCGCGGCGTGGCATTCGTCTGATTGATCTTGTCTGCCCTGAACTGAATGAAAAAATAACTGAAAATCTTACATGGACCAATTTCATTCTGCGTGAATATTTTAAAGTTCCAAGCGTTGAACGCAGCGATGTTGATGCTGTTCTTGAACTCGCCCGCCAGCGTCTTCTACCGTTGATGGACGACGTAACGCTGATTTTGCACGAACGCCATAAAGCCGGTGATTCGATTCTCTTTGAAGGTGCGCAGGGGGCGATGCTGGATGTTGATCACGGCACGTATCCGTTTGTTACTTCGTCAAATACCGTTTCCGGTGCGGCGCTTGCCGGTCTGGGCATTGGCCCGAATATGATTGATGAGGTGCTCGGCATCGTCAAAGCGTATACAACGCGTGTTGGTGCAGGGCCGTTCCCGACTGAATTGTACAACGATTCCGGAATGGACGATGCTTCCGGTCGCCATTTGGCGGAAAAAGGACAGGAATTCGGTTCCACCACAGGTCGTCCGCGCCGTACCGGCTGGTTTGATGCGGTGGTGGTGCGTCATGCCGTGCGAACAGGCGGGGTGACGGGGCTGGCGGTGACCAAACTGGATGTGCTTGATGGTCTGCCGGAAGTGAAATTGTGTGTGGCTTATGAGCGTGACGGCAAACGGATAGAATCTATTCCCGCCGATGCGGCCATGCTGGAAGATTGCACGCCGGTTTATGAAACGTTACCCGGTTGGCAGGAGATTACTTTTGGTGCAAGGTCGGCAGCGCAGATTCCGGTGCAGGCCAAGGCATTATTGAAGCGTATTGAAGAGGTTTGCGAATGTCCGGTGACGCTGCTTTCCACAGGGCCGGACCGCGAGCATATTATCCATTTGCAAGGATGAGTTTCACATCTGAAATCGAAAAACGACGCACCTTCGGGATTATTTCACATCCTGATTCCGGCAAAACGACGCTGACCGAGAAATTATTGCTGTTCGGCGGTGCGATTCAGATGGCCGGTGCAGTCAAGGCACGCAAAGCCAGCCGCCATGCCACCTCCGACTGGATGAAAATCGAGCAGGAGCGCGGCATTTCGGTGGCTTCTTCGGTGATGAAATTTAATTACCGTCTGGACGACAAGGATTACGAAATCAATCTGCTCGACACCCCCGGCCATCAGGATTTTTCCGAGGATACGTACCGTGTTCTGACCGCTGTCGATTCGGCGATGATGGTGATTGATTCGGGCAAGGGCGTGGAAGCGCAGACCGAGAAGCTGATGGGCGTTTGCCGCATGCGCAATACGCCGATTGTCACCTTTATTAATAAAATGGATCGTGACGGGCTGGAGCCGCTGGATATTCTCGCCGACATTGAGGATAAATTGCAGATTGAATGCGTGCCGATGTCGTGGCCGATTGGTATGGGTAAATCGTTCAAGGGTGTGTACAACCTGCACAAGCAGGAACTCAACCTGTTCACACCTTCGCAGGACACCACCCATGCCGATAACGTGCATATTGATGATTTGGACGATCCGCGTCTGGACGAATTGCTGGGTGCACAGGCCGATGAATTGCGCGAACATATTGAGCTGCTTTGCGGAGCCAGCACCCCCTTGGATATGGCGCAATTTTTGAACGGCGGGCAAACACCGGTATTTTTCGGCAGTGCGATTAATAATTTCGGTGTGAAAGAGTTGCTTGATGCCTTTGTCGAGCTGGCACCGCCGCCCGGACCGCGTGAGGCCGCCGAACGCATCGTGGAGCCCGAAGAAACGGATTTCTCCGCTTTTGCGTTCAAAATTCAGGCCAATATGGACCCGGCACATCGCGATCGCATCGCTTTTTTTCGCATTTGCTCCGGCAAATTCGAGAAGGGGATGATCGTGCGTCATCATCGTATCGGCAAGGATGTAAAATTGGCCAACGCGACGGTATTTATGGCGCAGGACAGGGCGCATGTCGATGAAGCTTATGCCGGTGATATTATCGGCATTCATAATCACGGTACGATTCGCATTGGTGATACCTTTACCAGCCGCGAACCACTTAAATTCACCGGCATTCCCAATTTCGCCCCGGAGCTTTTCCGGCGTGTTCGCCTGAAAGACCCGATGCGCCGCAAACAGTTGCACAAAGGCTTGATGCAACTGGCCGAAGAGGGTGCGGTGCAGGTGTTCAAGACCGTCTTGAGCGGCGATTATCTGCTCGGCGCGGTGGGTGTATTGCAGTTCGATGTGGCGGTGGCGCGATTGATGGCGGAGTATAATGTCGATGCCGATTATGTCGGTACAGATTTCAAGCTGGCGCGCTGGATTGCTTGCGATAACGCCGCTAAACTCAAAGAATTCGAACGTCTGTTCTCGCCCAATCTGGCCCACGATTCGGAAGAGCAACTGGCCTATCTGGCCCCCGATGCGTGGAAACTCAACTACACCGAAGAACAATGGCCGGAGATTAGCTTCCACAAGACGCGGGAAAGTTTGTGATGGTTTTTGCAGTTGACTGGCTTCGGCTATTTAAATACTGGATTGAGTATTGTCTCCCTAGAATTAATGTCGCGCTCGATTCCGAAGCAAAGCGATTCACATCTGATTCAACAGGAGTCTCCCCATTTTTTATCATACAGCACTGCAAAGGTTTGAAATATAGGAACAAATCATCATTTATTGCTTGGATCGGGGTTCTCGCGCTGTTAATATTGTTATGTCGTAACAGTATAAAAACAAAGGAGAACCCCGATGAGCAAAACTACCCGTTTACGTCAGAAATGGAAAGTTGATCTTCTCACTTATATCAAACCGTTTCGGTCTTATCTGAGCAAACCTGTGAATAAACTGATCAGCGAGGTGGTGTATGGCATTCTGAGCAGCGGCTCGCTGAAGATGTCAGAGATAGCCCGCAGCCTGAAAGAAGATGTCGATTTACATCATACCAGCAAACGATTGAGTCGCATGTTGATCAAACACAAGCTTCAGAAGAAGGTCGAAACCGAAGTGCTGCGCCAAATGAAGAACGAGCTGAACGAGAATATAGACCCTGGCGATCTGGATCGCAGATATGCAGAGGAATGTGAGTTTCTTGGTAAGGTTCGCGATGGTTCATCCGGAGGTATTATTTCCGTGTAATTCAGGGGACAGTTTACATATTAAATAGTGGAATGGGGGAATCATCCGACAAATAGGTAAACTGTCCCCCCTGAATTCCTGTTAAATATCTGGTGCTTAGTTTGCCCAGTGCTCAGCGCTCACCAATCGCTCCCGGCTGGAACGCAACATTCGCAGAACAGATGTGGGCACCTTCGCCATCTTCAAGTGTTCGGCCTTGGTGGGCAGATTATGCAGATGGTTTCGATATTGAGGCACCAAAGGAGCGAAAAGCAGATGAGCACATTGAAGATACTTTAATTCGAGGATTGGAGGAAGAACTTGGTATTAAGCGTGATGATCTGGATGGCGAGCCTAAGTTAATAAGTGCAATCGTTGAACAAGACCTCTATTTTATAGCTTTCGTTTTTGTTATAAATGTCAGAATGACACTGGAAGAATTACGCGGATTCAACTCGTAAGTGCAACTTTGATGATAGTTTGAAAGAGCAAGCTGCGGTAGCAGCCTTGCGCTTTTCAAATATCACTCATCAA
>QILF01000027.1 GCA_003233235.1 Zetaproteobacteria bacterium | reverse complement strand
GTGAATGGTGGTTCCATTTTCCGAAATTCCAACTCAAAATCGCGCCGGAGCGGGGAAGTAAATCGCCGCTCACGACTTTTGCAAGTGGCTCTTAAGATACAAATCAGCGGCTGAAGGCATCAGCCGATACACGATGAAATTAATCAGCACGGCCATTCATGAATAGTTCAGACTTCTCTAAATATGGGCCGCTACCAAGCCCAACCAATAATGAATCAAAGTGCGGCTGTAATCTGCTGCATCCACAGTCTCAAGCTCAGCCGACAGGCTGGCAACATAATCATCCGGAATATGATACACCGCACCGGAGGTTTCCCAGATGCCCCCGGTCTGCATCAAACGCAGCCCGACCACATCACCGGGATCAAGCATGCGGCTCATCCAGCGATCCTCAATGGTGATTATTTCAGTTTTCGTTTCTCCATAATTTTTCGTTTCTCCACAAGCTTGCAGAGAAAAACGCTCACCCGCTGCGCATTGGCTGACCCGATACAATAAAAGCGGTCGCGTGCCGAGTTGTTGTAAATATTCCCGTTGCGCATCCGTTAAATCCAGCGCCGCATCAAGAATCAATTGCAGGACCGGCTGCGCATCGCCATCGTCCTCAAAAAAACCTTCGGCAATCAGATATTCAAGCAGATTGGTGTCGTGGACATGCTTGATGGACGGGTCGGCTGTCGCCAGACCTTTACGTTCATCTTCGCTCATACCTTTAAACCATTTGCCTTGAACCCATTTAGTCAGCGCATCACCGTGCTGCCCGGTAATCCAGTTCACCGCGTCCTGCACCGCTTCCCGATTGGCAGCGCGAACCGCCGATAATTCACGTGCCTCAAGCATGCAGCACTTTTTATATTTTTTGCCACTGCCGCAAAAGCAGGGATCATTGCGATGGACTTTACTTGCCACGAAAACTCCTTCTAAATAGACGAATGGCCGAAAGCATGACCAGCCTCAGCCCGCCAATCAAGCCTGCCATACTGCCTCAACCTTCCATTTCAAAGCGAAGACCAAACGTGCATTGAGTTCCGGTCTTGGACTGATAGCTTCCAGCGCCATGACAAACACGCCGAATCATAATGCGCAGGCCGACGCATCGCTGAACGTTCAGCTGAATGAACTGCGCCAGTCAATTGATGCTATCGACGATCAGCTACTAAAGCTGATTCATCAGCGTGCCGCGCTTGCCTCCGCAGTCGGTCGGCAAAAACACGCTAACGGTGACAACACTTACTATGTACCAAGCCGCGAGGCGAATATTATCCGCCGCCTGCTCAAAGCCAACGACGGACGCATCCCGGATGCCACGCTGCACGGCATCTTCCGTGAAATTATCGGCGGCTGCCTGTCGCTGGAGCAACCGCTTTCCATCGCCTATCTGGGGCCGGAAGATACCTTCACGCATGCCGCCGCATGCAAACAGTTCGGCTCCAATGGCAAATATTACGCCTGTCGCAATTTCGACGAAATTTTCGATGAAGTGGAATCCGGACGCGTCGCCTACGGTGTTGTACCGGTTGAAAATGCCTTTGAAGGCGCGGTAACGCACACGCTGGACTTATTCATCAACCGCGAGGTGTCAATTTGCGCCGAAGTACTGCTCGGCATCCATCACCATCTACTTGCCCGCTGCCCTCTGGAAGCCATTAAAGTGGTCTACACCAAAGCAGAAGTGCTTGCGCAGTGCCGCGAATGGTTGCAAGCGAAATTACCCGATGCCCGTCTGGAAGCGGCGGATTCAACGGCTGCCGCAGCGGCACGCATCAGCAACGAAACACATGCCGCAGCGATTGCCTCCAAAGAGGTCGCCGAGCACCTCAATCTACCTGTTCTAGCCACCAATATCGAAGACCATCACGGCAATACGACACGCTTTCTGATTATCGGACAGCACGATTCACCACCTTCCGGCCACGATAAAACCGCAGTGGTCATGTCCACCAGTGATCACCCGGGTGCGCTGCACGACCTGCTCGAACCCTTCCACCGCCGTGGCATCGGTCTGACCCGCATCGAATCGCGTCCATCACGCCGCCAGCTTTGGGAATACGTCTTTTTCGCCGATCTCGAAGGCCATCGCGAAGATGCCGGGGTAAAAGCTGCGCTGAGCGATGTCTCCGCCATGCCGGATGGTTTCGTCAAGGTTCTCGGCTCGTTTCCAGTCGCCGAGCGACTGTAATCATGGGACACATCCACGCAGAAGACATCGCTGCAAGCGATGTCGATTCAAATAACGTTGACTGGAGCCGTCGCGCCGTAAGCCAATGCGAACATCTGCATCCGTACATACCGGGCAAGCCGGTTGAGCAATTATTGCGTGAAAAAGGCCTGAGCGAAGCGATTAAACTCGCTTCCAACGAAAACCCGTACGGCCCGTCGCCATCGGCAATAACTGCAATCCGAAATGCCGCCGGACAAGTCCACCGCTATCCGGATGGCGATAGCGGCGAACTAAAAGCGGCGCTGGCCACACGGCATGGCGTGAGAACTGCACAAATCCTGCCCGGCAACGGCTCAAACGAAGTGCTGGAACTGATCATTCGCACCTTTGCGGGCGCGGGCGATGATGTGATTTACGCCGCACGCGGTTTTATTGTCTATGCACTGGCAACACGTGCGGCAGGGGCCAACGGTATCGCTGTTCCGGAACAGGATGGCCTGAGACACGACCTCAACGGCATGCTGGCGGCAGTGGGCGAACGGACAAAAATCATTTGTATTGCCAATCCGAACAACCCGACTGGAAGCCTGCTCGGCCACGCCACGCTGCAAGCCTTTCTTGATGCGCTACCGCGCCAAATCATCGTGATTGTCGATGAGGCTTATCATGAATATGTCCACCACGAGACTGGCGAAAGCATCGGTAGGCTTGTACACCCCGGTCTGATTATTTGTCGCACTTTTTCCAAGGCTTATGGTTTGGCCGGACTGAGAATCGGCTATGCTGTTGGCGATGCAGGGCTTCTTTCGCTATGCAACCGTTTCCGTGAGCCGTTCAACGTCAATTTGATTGCCCAGCAGGCTGCACTGGCCGCACTGAATGATTCAGACTGGGTGCAGGAAAAGGTCGCCGAATCCCTTGTGCAACGACAACGACTGGAAGATTCCCTCGAACAAGCAGGCTTGCTCGGTGCGAAATCGCATGGGAATTTTGTGTTATTAAAACACCCGCGCGCAAGAAAAATCGGTCAGAAGCTCGAAAATATTGGCATTATTCCGCGTCCGCTTGCCCCCTACGGGATGCCTGACTGGCTGCGGATTTCAGTCGGTTTGCCTGATGAAAATACGATGTTTATAAAAATGTTAGATGAGATAATCGCCGCATGAACAGCAAATCAGGTATCAAACGACTGTGTATCATCGGTGTCGGCCTGATTGGCGGTTCGCTGGCGCGCGCTTTGCGCCGTGCGGATGTGGTCGAACACATCATCGGCGTGGGTCGCAGCCGTAAAAACCTCGAAACCGCTCTTCAACTCGGCGTGGTCGATGAAATCACCCATGATATTGGCGAAGGCGTACGCAATGCGGATATAGTCATTGTAGCTGTACCGATGGGTATGTATGAAAATATTTTCCGCGCGATGGCCGAACATCTCCAGAAACATACCATCATCAGCGATGTCGGCAGTACCAAATCACATGCCCTAAAAGTGGCAAAACAATACCTTACCGATGCTTCGCGCTTTGTCCCGGCGCATCCGATTGCAGGTACAGAAGAATCCGGTGCTGCCGCCAGCTTTGCCGGGCTGTTCGATGATCACACCTGCATTCTGACCCCCGAAGAAAGCACCGACCCGGAGGCTGTGCAATGTGTTGAGCAGATGTGGAAAGCAGCGGGAAGCCACGTCATGCAAATGGATGCCGCCACACACGATGATCTGCTGGCGGCAGTCAGTCATTTGCCGCATCTTGCTGCTTTTGCGCTGGTGAATGCCGTAAACAAGCAAAAAAGTGGGGTGTTTGACCCGTTCGCATTCGCTGCTGGCGGCTTCCGTGATTTTACCCGTATTGCCTCCTCCTCACCGGAAATGTGGCGCGACATTGCGCTGTGCAACCGGCAGGCGCTAATGCACCAGCTTGCCGCATTGCAGAAAGAATTGTCGCGACTCGGCGATGTACTGAGAAAAAACGACGGCAAAACCCTACTTGATGAATTTTCCGCAGCCAAAAAAGCCCGCGATCAATGGCTAAAAGAAAATGGTACCGATTTATGACATTTGATACACTCATCGCCGGGCCAGCCGCTGCACCGCTGGCGGGCGAGATCACGCCACCGGGCGATAAATCCATGTCGCATCGTGCAATCATGCTGGCTTCGCTTGCCGACGGGGTTAGTGAAATTCATGGGTTTCTGCCCGGTGAAGATAATCTGTCAACCGCGCAAATATTTGCTGATATGGGTGTCCGTACCGAATGGTTGAACAGCGAAAAAACCAGCTTACGCGTTCACGGTGTCGGGCTGCATGGCTTGCACGCACCGAGAAATGCATTGGATGCAGGCAATGCCGGAACCTGCGCCAGACTGATGACGGGCGTGCTGGCCGGTCAATCGTTCACCAGCACACTCACCGGTGATGCGTCACTGCGTAGCCGACCGATGCAACGGGTCAGCGAACCGGTGCAGCGTATGGGTGCAATTGTAGAAGGCCGCGAAGGTGACAATTTTTTGCCACTCACCATCCACGGCGGCCAATTACACGGCATTGACTACCAATCACCAGTCGCCAGTGCACAAGTAAAATCCTGCGTGCTTCTCGCCGGGCTTTTCGCCGCAGGCGATACCACCGTTAGCGAACCGCATCCAAGCCGCGACCACACCGAGCGCATGCTGCCGATATTCGGGCAACCGGTGGAGATTGGCGAAGACGACATCATTCGTCTGCATCCGGAAAACAGGCTGACGGCCCCGCAAACGCCGCTGCATATTCCTGCCGACCCATCCTCAGCAGCCTTTTTTGCTGTTGCCGCCAGCCTTGTCCCCGGCTCCGAGCTTTGCTTTCACAATATCGGCATCAATCCGAGACGTGGCGGCTGGCGACACATCCTCGACGATATGCAAGCCAATATACAATTGCTGAATGAACATCGTATTGGTAACGAACCGGTCGCTGATATTGCCGTTGTCACTGCACAGCTACATGGCATGCAGGTCAACGCTGCAAATGTTCCCGATGCCATTGACGAATTTCCGGTTCTGTTTGTCGCTGCTGCACTTGCCGAAGGTGTGTTTGTTTTGCAAGGCGCGGAAGAGTTGCGGGTCAAGGAAAGTGATCGAATCAGTGCGATGGCAACGGCTTTGAACGCCTGCGGTGCGCATATCAAGGAGCGCCCGGACGGCATCCGCATTGAAGGCTGCACCGAATTGCGGGGCAACGTAGAAATTGATGCACACGGCGATCACCGGATTGCCATGGCGATGGCGGTTGCCGCCCAACGTGCGAACGGCGATATTCGCATCCGCAATGCCTCCGCTATCGCCACTTCGTTTCCCGATTTTGTGCCGATGGCACAAAAAATCGGTATGAATGTGCGCTGGGCAACAGTATGAGCGGAGAGAAAAAAATATGAACGCATGGATACCGGTATCCGGCTTGCAAATTGCCGTGGACGGCCCTTCAGGCTCCGGCAAGGGAACAATCGCCAATCTGCTGGCAAACGCCATCGGCCTGCCGGTGCTTGATACCGGATTGCTGTACCGGTTTGTCGGCTACAGTGCCATGCGTGGTAACGTCACAATCAATGAAGAAATAGCCATTCTCAAGCTGCTGAATAACTGTATACAAGATATGCAGTGGCAATCCGGCGGGATTTTTGTCGGTGGAGAAAATATCGCAGACCGGTTACGTAAAGAGGACGTTGCCGCCGCCGCATCATGCGTTGCGGCCATGCCCGAGGTGCGTAAAAAACTACTGCATGTGCAGCAAGATATAGCTAAAAACGGCTGTGTTATGGATGGTCGCGACATCGGCACGGTCGTCCTTCCCGATGCGCAGGCGAAGTTTTTCCTGACCGCATCGCTGCGTGAACGGGCCAGACGGCGCTGGGCGCAGTTGCAGGGGCTGGGTGGCGAGGTTAGCCTTGAGGCCACCCTGAACGAAATCAGGGAACGCGACAGGCAGGATGCCGAACGTACGCACTCCCCGCTCAAACAAGCGCAGGATGCGGTAAGTATAGATTCCACCACCATGCGCATTGATGAAGTAGTGGAGCGTATGCTCGCAATCATGGCTCGTCGGCAACTGATCCGGGCGAGCTGAGATAAGACGGGCATGCAGCAATGAAACAAAATTGAAAATTGTAAAAAAATAGTAACGAATTTAGCCAGAGGTTATTTCCATCCATGAGCAACTCACCCGAACAGACCACCGCACCCGTGCCTGAAGATGCACGCGAGCCGCTTGCCAGCGAGGAGACGGAAAAAGCCGTCGAACACGAAGCTGCCAGCGAGGAGACGGCTCCCGAAGTAAGTGCCGAGGCAGCCACACCTGCGGCAGCGGCTGATACTGAAGCAAACCGTGCTGAAACTGAAACAGCTGCTGTTGAAACAATGGAAGAAGCGGAACCCGACGCGGATGATACAAACGAGCAGACCGCCGATGATTCGGAAGAGTTTCGTCGCATGCTTGAGGAATCGCTAAGCCAGCAACCGACCGCTGCCAGTGGCGAACTGCTGCGTGGTACGGTTGTCGGTGTTGACCGTGAAATCGTATCCATTGATGTCGGTGGCAAAGATGAAGGGCGTATTTCCGTACAGGAATTCGAACAACTCGGTGAGCCGCTTCCGGCCATCGGTGATGAAATTGAAGTGATGGTGGAATCCTCCGGAGGGCACGGCGGTTCAAGCTTCTCGGTTCTCGCAGCCAGACGGCAAGCCATCTGGGAAAGTATCAGCACCTCGCTGGACGAGCAGACGATATTGCGCGGCAAAGCTGTGCGTGAAGTGAAAGGCGGTTTGCGGGTACAACTTGGCGGTATTGAAGCATTTATGCCGCGTTCGGAGAGCGACACCAATCCGGGCCGTCCGGTTGCCGAGCTTGTCGGTCAGGACATTGATGTCGTGGTCATTACCGCAACGCGCAGGCCTGAAAATGTGGTTGTCTCGCGCAAACGTCCAATGCTGGAAGTGGTGCAACAACAACGTGCTGAATTCTTTGCATCGGCAAAAGTCGGCGATAAAATCAGCGGCGAAGTTCGCCGTCTGGCGGATTTCGGTGCCTTTGTTGATCTCGGCGGCATTGATGCACTGTTGCACGTCTCCGATATTGCATGGCGCAGGCTCAAACACCCGTCCGAGGCTTTGCAGGTTGGCCAACAGATTACTGCCGAAATCACCAAAATGAACGAGGAAACCGGCAAGGTTTCAGTTTCCATGCGCAGTCTACAAGCCGATCCGTGGGAAAATGCTGCTGAGAAATACAATTCAGGTATGCGCATTACCGGTACAGTTCGCCGCCTGCTTGATTTTGGCGCGATGGTAGAACTGGAACCCGGCGTCGAAGGTATGATTCACCGCTCCGAAATGAGCTGGACACGACGTGACACAGACCCTGCTAAATTGTTAAGCGAAGGCGATGTGGTGGATGTGGCAGTACTGAATGTCGATGCCGATAAACGGCGTATCGCGTTGAGTCTGAAAGCGGTAGCTGAAAATCCATGGCAGGCATGGCTGGCGAGCCATCCGGCGGGTTCGCATGTCTCCGGGCCTATTCGCAGCATCACCGATTTTGGCATGTTTGTCGGCCTGAGCGACGATCTCGACGGCATGGTACATATCGGCGACCTTTCATGGAAAGAGCGCGGCGATGCAGTGATTGGTAATTACAGCAAAGGCGAGCAGGTGGAATGCGCAGTACTCGGCGTGGATGTCGATAAACAGCGTATTTCACTGGGTATTAAACAACTGGAAAGCGATCCCTTCGAAGTCTTTATGGCCGGTGCAAAACGTGGCGGACGCGTCGAGGGCAAAGTCATTTCGATTGACAAGGGAGCCGCTAGTGTCGAATTGATAGAAGGTGTGGTTGCCCGTCTGGCTTTGCGCGAAGTGCCGCGCGAGGACAACGAACTGAAAGTCGGCGATGAAGTAGAAGCCAAAATCACCGAGCTGGATCGCAAGCGCCGACGCATCGGCCTATCCATCAGCCAGTTCCTGCGTGACGAGGAAAAAAATGCTGTGCGCAATTATTCGCAGAGTCTTTCCAGCGGTGAAAACCTCTCCCCGCTGGCGCTGGAATTGCAGCGCAAGCTGCTCTCCAAACAAAAAGAAACGCCAGCCAAAAACAAACCTTCAGGCAAAACAAAAGCGACAAAAAAACCTGAAAAGCCGGTAACCGAGAAGAAAAGCACCCCTAAAAAATTAGCAGCAAAAACTTCTGGAGAAGAGGAGAAGACATGACAAAATCTGAACTTATTGATATTATTGTAGAATTGGAAGATCAAATTACCCGCCGCGAGACCGAGGTTGTCGTGAACAACATTCTCAATGCCATCGGCGATGCACTCGGACGTGGCGAACGTGTTGAATTGCGTGGTTTCGGTAGTTTCTATACCAAAAAACGCGATGCACGCATTGGTCGCAACCCTAAAACGGGTGAAAGCGTCTCCGTACCATCCAAAATTGTACCACAATTCAAACCCGGTAAGGATTTGCGCAACCGCGTCGATAACGCCTGAAATTGTTTGTCTGCCCTCTGCGCGTAACGGATGCTGCCGACAGCCCTAGCCTGCAGAAGAGCGTACCATCAGAGCCACCCCAAAGCGCCAAGGCAAGGCGCGCGCCTTGCCGCACATCCCGCCAGTACTCGCTGATAGCGCGCGCTTCTACGGGATAGGACACTAGGGAACCGCTGATTAAAGCTTTGAATTGTGATAAAATATAGATCACAGATTCGGAGGTGAGGAATGTTGAAACAAAGTGGGTTTGCTGACCTTGAATATGCGCAAAAGAAACGTTTAACGCGCCGGGAGAAGTTTCTGAACGAAATGGAACCTGTGATGCCTTG
>QILF01000037.1 GCA_003233235.1 Zetaproteobacteria bacterium | reverse complement strand
TGGAACCACCATTCACCTCATTCCAACTCAAAATCGCACTCGAAGTGGGATTGCAACTCATCCACCCAGACTTTTGCAAGTGGCTCTACTGATGCAAAATATAACAACTGCTGGGCGCGCCAATCCGTATTACGTTCCGGAGCGGGTATGCGGGCACTGGTGGTTGAGGTGTTTCGTCCGGCGATGTGGCGACGAATTGGTGTGAAATTCAGCCGGTCACGTTTTTAGGGGTGGTCAGGTGTGTCGGTAGGAGGTTAGCATGGCGGCTTGTCATGGGGGCGTCCCGGCTTCGACGGAGATGCTGAACCCTGTGGTGCATGTCGGGCTGGCACTCTCGTTAAAACGGCCAACGGCATTAACTGCCAACGACGACGTAGAACTCGCTTACGCTGCGTAAGTGACCCTGCCTCAGAGGACGCCCATCACCTCGGAGAACAGGGCCCTTAAGATGGGACCGCTTGGATTGCTGGAGGCTCGTGGCACCTGAGTTAAACTTTAACGAACCGACCTTGTGATGGCCTTGTCCGTACAGTTTTCACCGGGTGCTGTTTGAACGGACTAAACATGTAGACCTGCAGGCTGATGGTTTCCGGACGCGGGTTCGACTCCCGCCGCCTCCACCAGACAAAGCAACTTGTATAAAATACGTCAAAACTAAACCGCCGCGAGGCGGTTTTTTTATATGCTCGGGAAATGGGCAGGGGAAATCAGAGGTGGATGCCGATAGCAAGAGGATTCTCCGGCTTTTCAATGTGGAAGTTGATAAAAACCCTACTTTTTATGTTATTTTAACGTGGACTTGACAGTTGGCTCTTGGTGGTGATAGTTACGCAACGGCTGAAATCTGGGCGTCCATCGATGCCCGTATTCGAAGGGAAATCTACTAGCGGAGGGACCATGGGCGCAGAGTATTTGGCGACGCAATATGCACCGATATTTGTTTTTATCGTGGTTGCTTTTGCTATGGGTGCAATGCCTCTCATGTTGACCGTGATGGTGGCGACTCAGAAGCCCAATGCTGAAAAACTTTCCGCCTACGAATGTGGTTTTGAAGCTTTTGAAGATGCTCGCATGCAGTTCGATGTGCGTTTTTATCTGGTGGCTATTCTTTTTGTTATTTTTGATATTGAGACTGCTTTCATGTTTCCGTGGGCGGTGGTGCTTGATGCCATCGGTTTGTTCGGACTGATCGAAATGCTGCTCTTTCTGGTTATTTTACTGGTCGGTTATGTCTATGCCTGGAAGAAGGGGGCACTGCAATGGGAATAGAGGGTGTTCTCAGCAAGGGTTATGTCACGACCACTGCGGATAAGGTAATTAACTGGGCGCGCACTGGCTCGCTGTGGCCGATGACTTTCGGCTTGGCCTGCTGTGCGGTGGAAATGATGCACGCGGGTGCATCGCGCTATGATTTGGATCGTTTCGGGGTGGTGTTTCGTCCCAGCCCGCGTCAGTCCGATGTAATGGTTGTGGCTGGCACGTTGTGTAATAAAATGGCCCCGGCGCTACGCAAGGTATATGACCAAATGTCTGAGCCTCGCTGGGTGATTTCGATGGGATCATGTGCGAATGGCGGTGGTTACTACCATTATTCTTACGCGATTACGCGCGGTTGTGATCGTATCGTGCCGGTGGATATTTATGTTCCGGGCTGCCCGCCGACGGCGGAGGCGCTGCTTTACGGCATTATTCAGCTACAGGAAAAAATCAAACGTACCAATACGATAGCGCGGTAGGCGTTGATGGGCGACCTGGTGGAAAGTAAACAGCTGAATGGCGAGCGGGCAACGGTATCTGAGGGGCTGAAAGGGCGTTTCGGCGATCAGATTCTGGATGTGCATCAGGGCATGGATATGCCGGTAGTGACGGTTGCTTTTGCTGCGATAGTCGAGGTTTGCCATTATCTGAAACAGCAGGGTTTCGAACAGCTCATTGATCTGTGTGGCGTTGATATGAGTGAATATCCCGACCATAATGCTGAAGCGCCGCGTTTCTTTGTTGTTTATCACTTGCTCAGTGTCGAACATAATCGCCGTATTCGTGTTAAAACACCGGTTGATGAGCGCGATCTTGTCGGCTCGGTATGCGAGGTCTGGCCGACGGCCAACTGGTTTGAGCGTGAAGCTTTCGATATGTACGGTATTCTGTTTGTTAATCATCCTGATTTGCGCCGTATTCTGACTGACTACGGTTTCGAAGGGCATCCGCTACGTAAAGATTTTCCTCTGACAGGACGTGTTGAAATGTTTTTCGACGATGCGCAGTGGCGCTGTGTTTACAAGCCGAACAAATTGGAGAATCGCGTATTGATTCCGAAGACGTTCCCGGGAGCCGATCGTGGCTGAAATTAAGAATTACACCCTCAACTTCGGCCCGCAGCACCCTTCGGCGCATGGTGTTTTGCGCTTGGTTCTGGAATTGGACGGTGAGGTGATTGAACGCGCTGATCCACATATCGGTTTACTGCATCGCGGCACTGAAAAGTTATTTGAATATAAAACATATTTGCAGAATATCCCCTATTTTGACCGTTTCGATTACGTCTCAATGATGGCCAATGAGCATGCTTATGCGCTGGCTGTGGAGAAAATGCTCGGTATTACACCGCCGGAACGGGCGCAATATATCCGGGTGATGTTTGCGGAGCTGACACGAATTTTGAACCATTGTATGTGGCTGGGTGCGGTGGCGCTGGATATTGGTGCGATGACGGTATTTTTATACTGTTTTCGCGAGCGTGAGGATATTTTCGACTATTATGAAGAGGTTTCCGGCGCGCGTATGCATGCGGCGTATTTCCGTCCCGGTGGTGTCACCAAGGATTTGCCCGATGGTTTGCTTGAGAAGATTTCCGGGTTTACCGAGCGTTTTCCGGGTTATGTCGATGAATACGATATCCTGCTCAAGGAAAATCGTATCTGGAAGCAGCGTAATGTGGATATTGGTATTGTGGATAAAGAAGCGGCACTGGCATGGGGTTTTACCGGGCCGATGATTCGCGGTTCGGGTGTGGCTTGGGATTTGCGCAAAACGCAACCGTATGACGTTTACGATAAAATGGATTTTGATATTCCCGTCGGTGTCACTGGCGATTGTTATGATCGCTATCTGGTGCGTGTCGAGGAGATGCGTCAATCCAATGAAATTATCAAACAGTGTGTGACGTGGCTGGCGGAAAATTCCGGTCCGGTGACGATTGATGATTACAAATTAACGAGTCCGCCGCGCGCAGCCATGAAAGAAGACATGGAGGCGCTGATTCATCACTTTAAATATTTTTCCGAGGGTTATCATGTGCCCGCCGGAGAGATATATGCGGCAGTTGAGCATCCGAAGGGTGAATTCGGGGTGTATATTGTTTCCGACGGTTCCAACAAACCCTATCGTATGAAGGTTCGTGCACCCGGTTTCGCGCATATTCAGTCCATGGATTACATGGTTCGCGGCCATATGATTGCCGATGTTGTGGCTGTGCTGGGTACGCAGGATATTGTGTTTGGCGAGGTGGATCGATGAGTGCGGTTGAAAATCCCGTGTTTTCGGATGCCAGATTGGCTGAAATCAAGGCGCTTGTGGAGCGTTATCCGGCTGCGCAGTCGGCGCTGTTGCCGGTATTGCATCTGGCGCAAACAGATTTCGGCTATCTATCCATGTCCGTACAGCAACTGGTTGCCGATACGCTCGGAATTCGCCTGATGGCGGTACGCGAAGTGGTTACTTTTTACACCATGTTCCGCGAGCAGCCATGCGGAACCTATCTGATGGAGGTATGCACCAATGCCGGTTGTATGCTCAATGGTGCGGATGATCTTGTTGCGCACATGTGCGAAAAGTTAGGTATTACGGTAGGCCAAACCACCGAAGATGGCTTGTTTACGGTGACCGAAGTGGAGTGCGCTGGTGCATGCGCCGGTGCGCCGGTGGTGCAAATTAACAATGAATACCACGAGAAAGTCGATGCGGTGCATATTGATGCTTTTATTGATCAGGCTCGTTCGGAAGGGGGGGCCGCATGACGATTTCTGCCGATCCCAAGCAGGTTAAAGCGATTTGTTTTGACCGTATTGATATTCCGAATCAGAACAAACTGGATGTGGCACGTGCCAACGGTGCATATGAGTTTTTACCGACCGTGCTTAAAGAATTCTCTTCCGCGAAGATCATTGAGGAAGTGAAGACTGCGGGTATTCGCGGGCGCGGCGGTGCTGGTTTTCCGACCGGTTTGAAATGGTCGTTTGTGCCGCGAAATACCGGAAAACCGATTTATTTGATGTGCAATGCCGATGAGGGCGAGCCGGGAACATTTAAAGACCGCGATATTATGCGTTTCGATCCGCATTTGCTTATCGAAGGCATGATTATGGCTGGTTTCGCTTTGGATGTTCGCGATGCTTATATCTACATTCGCGGTGAATTTTTGCATGAAGCCAATGTGCTCAATGCGGCGATTGACGAGGCGTACGCGGCAAATCTGCTCGGTGAACATATTCTAGGCACGGATTTTTCCATGAATCTGACCGTGCACCGTGGTGCTGGTGCTTATATTTGCGGTGAAGAGACGGCGCTGATTGAGTCGGTAGAAGGCAGACCCGGTCGTCCGCGTTTCAAGCCGCCGTTTCCTGCGGTTGAAGGTTTTTACCGTTGTCCGACGGTGGTGAACAACGTCGAGACGCTATCCACGATTCCGGCAATTCTGAAGTTTGGCGGTGAATGGCATGCTTCCATCGGTGTGCCGAACAATACCGGCATGAAAATTTTTTCCGTTTCCGGGCACGTCAATAAACCGGGAAATTACGAAGTACCGATGGGTACGACGTTAAAGACACTTGTTGAAGAATATTGTGGTGGTTTACAGCACGGGTCGATGCCCAAAGCAGTGATTCCCGGCGGCTCTTCTTCGCCGTGGCTGACCGCTGAACATTATGATGTTCCGCTGACCTTTGACGATTTGGTTAAGGTCGGTTCGATGCTCGGTTCCGGTGCGATTATTATCATGGATGAAACTGCCGATGTGCTGGCGCTAACCCGCCGTCTGGCGCATTTCTACGCACACGAATCCTGCGGTCAGTGTACGCCGTGTCGTGAGGGTACGGGCTGGCTGGAGCGGGTGTTGTTGCGCATTGAAAGTGGTAACGGGCAGGCTGACGATATGGCCGTTTTGCAGGATGCCGCGCAGTATATGGCCGGGCGCACGATTTGTGCGTTGGCCGATGGGGCGGCGGCTCCGGTATTATCAATGATCAAACATTTCCCTGAAGTTGTGCAAGACCGAATTGTGGAGAAAGCAGCATGACGACTCTGTTTATCGACGATGTGGAAGTAACGGTTACGCCGGGAACCAGTATTCTGGAAGCTTGTCGCGCAGAGGACGTTAAAGTTCCGTATTTTTGTTATCATCCGGAATTGTCCGTTGCCGCCAATTGCCGCATGTGTCTGGTTGAGATCGAAGGCTGGAATAAGCCAGCTGCTTCCTGCTGTACGCCGGTTGCCGAGGGTATGAAGGTTTATACCAAGAGCGAAAGTTTGGATAAAGATCACAAGATGACGATGGAATATCTGCTCATCAATCATCCGTTGGATTGTCCGGTTTGCGATCAGGGCGGTGAATGTAAGTTGCAGGATTATGCCGTCGATTACGGCGCTTCTAGGGGTCGTTATTCGGAGGCTAAGCGGGCTGTAAACAATTACGAGCTCGGGCCGTTTGTGACGACCTCGATGACCCGCTGTATTCATTGCACGCGTTGTGTGCGTTTTGCGGATGAAATAGCTGGAACCGGTGACATCGGCGTGCTCAATCGCGGCGACCATATGAGTATTGCAGGCATTGTCGATGAGTGTCTGAGTTCCGAATTGTCCGGCAATCTGCCAAATGTCTGTCCGGTCGGCGCTTTGCTGGATGGTCCGTCGAATGATGTGGCGCGTCCGTGGGAATTAACCCGCCATAAATCGACCTGCACGCAATGTCCGAACGGTTGTGATATTGAAATTGAATCGCGCGGTGCGGAGGTGATTCGTATTCAGCCGGTTGAGGATAGTCCGGAGCCGTGGCTGTGTGATCGCGGGCGTTATGTTTACGATGCTTTTCGTTCTGATAATCGTATTTTGTCGCCGCGCATTCGTCAGGGTGACGTGATGCAGGACAGCAGTTGGGACGATGCTGTGCAGCGCGCTGTCGAACAGCTTTCCGGCAAGCGGATTGGTATGGTGATTTCTCCTTTCTGGAGTGTTGAAGGTTATACGGCGATTCGAATGCTGCGCGATACGGCATTCCCGGATGCGAAAGTCGCATTTGATTTGCATCGCCGCGATATGCGTCCGTTTGCATTTGAAGAAGGTTTTGTGGAAACCACGCAACAAATTGAAGATGCTGATGAAGTGGTTGTTTTGGGTTGTGATTTACGCCAGCGGCTGCCGTTGATGATGCAGCGTTTGCGCAAGCGGCTGAGTAACGGTAAATCAACCGCGCGTATCGGTTGTATGAACTATCGCACCAATGCGGAGATGAGCAAAGAAGCATTGATTCGCCCGCGTGATTGGGCTGCGGTGATTGCGCGCGCCATGGAGCAGGTTAGTGATTTGGGTAAAACCGCCGCCGGTATGAAAGAATGGCTGGCGGCTGTTGATGATCGAAATGAGGCGGGCAAACTGCTCGCTGATGCACTGATGTCCGATTCGTGTTCGTTGATTGTCGGCGAAGAAATCCGCTGTCATCCGGATGCGGCGGCGTTGATTCACGGGCTTGATTTGTTGATGCGCGGTTGCGGCCATGCCGAAGCCGAAGCTGATGGGCGGAATCTGGTTCCCGAAGGTACGAATGCGCAGGTGTTGTCCGCTGTATTCGGCGATGTGCGGACGAGTGCCGGAGATATTTTCGATGCAGCAGCCAATGGCGAGTTGGATGCTATTCTGCTGGTCGGCAGTGACCCTATCGGCGACGGGATGTTCCCGGCGCAGGCGCGTCAGGCCTTGAATAGCGTGCCGCTGGTGCAGGTTGGTGCGATTGCCGGTCAGGTTAGCGGTGGTGCGCAGGTGATGATGCCGGCAGCGGCTTATTCCGAGATTGAAGGCACATTTATTAACATGGAAGGGCGCGTACGCGTGGCGACGAATCCGCTGCTGACAACCGGTGAGCAGCGGCCACTTTGGAAAGTGATGATGCGTCTGCTGCAATCGTTGGGGCATACTGTTCCGGTGATTAATATCGAAGAGCTGCGCCAGCAATCGATTCGTTTCATGCCTGATCTTGAAAAAGCATGGCAGGCGGACGCGGTGGATAGCTTTATGATGGCAACCGCGCGTCATCCGAAGGTGGCTTACACTCCTGTGCGCGATAATCCTGAAAAGGATACGCTGGATGTGGTGAGTCGCTATTCGTTGTATCGCGAAGGCATGTGGGCGCGGGCCAGTGCATTGCTGGTGCATGCCGGTGAGCTGCATGCGTTGGATGATGTGTTGGTGCATCCGGATACACTCAAGGATTTAGGTCTTGAAGCGGGTGAATTAACCGTGGTTTCCGAGCAGGGTGAGCAGCGGTTTGATGTTGGAACACGCGACGATGTGTCACCCGGCGTGCTGTTTATCGCCAAACACGGAGTGGCTGGCGATTTGTCTAATTCGGTTAGGGTGATATTGCGTGGAGGTGACGCATGAGTTGGTTTGATGCATCCATTCAGGCTGGAATCTGGGCGCTGGAAGCTCTGGCGATTGCCGTGCCTGTGGCACTGGGTGTTGCCTATATCACCTATGTCGAGCGGCGCGTGATTGGCTGGATTCAGGTGCGCAAAGGTTGTAATCGCGTTGGCTGGGCGGGTTTGTTGCAGCCGATTGCTGATGGTCTGAAGCTGTTCCTTAAAGAAACGATTATTCCGACGACAGCCAATAAAATGATGTTTGTCGCTGCACCGGTGATGGCGTTGCTTCCCGTGTTGGTGGCGTATGCCGTGGTTCCGTTTGGAGAAACCACGCTGTTTGGTGTGTGGGAAGTGCCGCATGTGATGGCGATTGCCAATCTGAATATTGGTGTTTTATATGTGATGGCGATTTCCAGCCTTGGTATTTACGGTATTTTGATTTCCGGTTGGGCATCCAATTCAAAATATGCCTTTATCGGTGCAATTCGTGCGGCGGCACAGATGGTGTCGTATGAAATTGCCATGGGTTTTGCCATTGTTTGTGTGCTGATGCTGTCCGGCAGTATGAATTTGAGTGATATTGTGCGGGCGCAGGCGGGTGGCATCTTGCACTGGTATCTGATTCCGTTGTTTCCGATGTTTCTGGTCTATTTCATTTCCGGCTGTGCCGAGACAAATCGTACGCCGTTCGACCTTCCGGAAGGCGAGGCGGAGCTTGTCGCCGGTTTCTTTGTCGAATATTCCGGCATGTGGTTTGCCACCTTCTCGCTGGCCGAATACGGCGCGATGATTCTTATCAGTTTGATGACATCTATTCTGTTCCTTGGAGGTTGGTATGCACCGCTGCCTTTCCTTGATGTGATTCCCGGAACGGTCTGGCTGCTGGGCAAAACATTTTTCCTTATTTTTGTGTTTATCTGGTTCCGCGCCACATTCCCGCGTTATCGCTACGATCAGGTGATGCGCTTGGGTTGGAAAGTCTTTCTACCGGTGACGTTGTTGTGGATAGCCGTTATCGGTTTGTCCATTTATACGCCGGGATTGTCTGATATTATTGCCTTCTGGCGACCGGGAGCCGCATGATGAGTTTCCTCAAACGCGCTGTCCGTACATGGTTGCTGACCGAGTTGGTTCGCGGTCTGATGTTGACCGGAAAATATCTGTTCAAAAAGAAGATTACCATCGAGTATCCGGAGGAGCGTACGCCGCTGTCGCCGCGTTTTCGTGGTTTGCATGCGTTACGGCGCTACGAAAATGGCGAAGAACGTTGCATTGCCTGTAAATTGTGCGAAGTGGTATGTCCGGCGCTGGCTATCCTGATTGAATCGGAAGAGCGCGATGATCATACACGCCGTACCACGCGCTACGATATTGATATGACCAAATGCATTTACTGCGGCCTGTGTCAGGAAGCTTGC
>QILF01000026.1 GCA_003233235.1 Zetaproteobacteria bacterium | reverse complement strand
TGGTAAGGCTTGCGCCTGTAGCTCAACCGGATAGAGCAACGGCCTTCTAAGCCGTAGGTTGCAGGTTCGAGCCCTGCCAGGCGCGCCAATTATATGGTGGATGTAGCTCAATGGTAGAGCCCCGGCTTGTGATGCCGGTGGTTGTGGGTTCGAGTCCCATCATCCACCCCAGTTTGGCAAGCGCCCCGAATGGACGTTTCCAAAGTTGCGCGGCGGTGTTTTGACGATATGATTCGCCTCCCCGCATGGGCCGTTAGCTCAGTTGGTAGAGCAGCTGACTCTTAATCAGCGGGCCGACGGTTCGAGCCCGTCACGGCCCACCATTTTGGTGAAAAGCGGAGGGAGTGAGGCGCAAGCCTTGCTCCCTTTTTTATTAGCAATAGGTATAATGCAGGAATAACGCGAGGGTGGCGGAACTGGTAGACGCGCTGGATTTAGGTTCCAGTACCTGACGGTGTGGGGGTTCGACTCCCCCCTCTCGCACCATATTAGGCTTAAGATATACCTGCTTCAGAAGTTCGTTGCAGGTATAATTTCGGAGGTTGCAATGATTCAGACGGAAGTGAAGAAACTTGGTGCGGATGAGCATGCTGTTAACGTGCTGGTGGCTCAGGAAGAGTATGATCGTATTTATGCCGCGCAGGTTGATAAGCTGATTAGTAAACTCAAATTACCGGGTTTTCGCGCCGGGAAAATGCCCAAAGGACTGGTTGAGAAGCAATTCGGCAATCAGGCACACGATGATGCCGTGAGTGAATTGATTCAGGAGCATTATGCGGCGGCCATTGAGAAAAGCGGCTTGCTGCCTGCCGTGCAGCCGGAGTTGGAACTGCCTGCCGAGCAACCGGATTGCGGATTCCGCTTTACGCTTAAAGTGGTGACCTGGCCGGAAGTGAAACTCAAACCTCTGAAAAAGCTTTCCGTACAGACGACGCAGGTGGAAGTTACGGATGCGGATATGCAATCGGTGATTGATCGCCTGCTGGAAACACAAATACATTATGAAGTTGAGGAGAATCGCGCTACTGAAAAGGGCGATCAGGTGACGGTTGATTTCAACGGTTTTGTCGATAACGAGCCGTTTGATGGCGGTCACGGTGAGGATGTGCAACTGGTGATTGGCGCAGGGCACTTTATTCCCGATTTTGAGGATGGTTTGATAGGCGCAAAAGCGGGTGATGAAAAGTCGCTGGCGGTGACGTTCCCTGAGGATTATCAGCATAAACCACTGGCCGGAAAGGACGCACGTTTTGAGGTTCAGGTGAAGGCTGTCGCCCGATCGGAGAAGGCATCCAACGAGGATGAATTAGCCAAAATGGTCAGTTTCGACGATGCCGCTGCTTTGCGCGATGATATTCGTGAGCGGCTGGAAAAAGAGGCCGAAGAGGCATCCTACAATTCGAGCCGTGATGCAGCACTTGATGCGCTGGTTGCCGCGCATGGTATTAGCTTGCCGGAAAAGATGGTCGTGCAGGATATGCAGCAAAGCAGTCAGCGGATTGTGAAATCCATGCAGCAGCAGGGCATGGAAGTGAAGCCGGATATGTTTAACGACCCGGCATGGACGAAGGAATTACGTGAGCGTTCGGAGCGGGCGTTGCGGATTTCACTTTTGCTTAGCCGTGTACGCGAGTTGAATGATATTCAGGTCGTTGAAGATGAAGTGGAAGCCGAATTGGATGCGCAAGCCACGCAATATCCAGCCGATCAACTGGATACTTTCAAGAACTGGATGAAGAGCCAGAAGGAAGAAATGGCTTCGTTGCGCGATAAGCTGCTTGAGAAAAAATGCGTGGCATGCATTATGGAGCAGGCTAAAATCAAGACGGTAAATATGACCCTTGATGCGTGGCAGGCCAGTCAGGATGCTGCACATGAAAAATAAACTTGGTTTATTTAAGGAGTAAGCATGAATCTGGTTCCTGTCGTTGTAGAGCAAACCCCGAGGGGCGAGCGTTCCTACGATATTTTTTCGCGCCTGCTCAAAGAGCGGATTATTTTTCTTGCCGGGCCGGTGGAGGATCACACCGCTGATCTGGTGACGGCGCAGATGCTGTTTCTGGAGTCTGAGGCATCGGATAAAGATATTTCCCTGTACATCAATTCGCCGGGTGGTCTGGTGACGGCTGGTATGGCGATTTATGACACCATGCAGTATATCCGCTGTGACGTTTCCACCTTGTGCATGGGGCAGGCGGCAAGCATGGGCGCGCATTTGCTGGCTGCCGGTGCTGCCGGTAAACGATTCGCGCTGCCCAACGCGCGGATTATGATTCACCAGCCTCTCGGTGGATTTCAGGGACAGGCTACCGATATTGAAATTCACGCCAAAGAAATTCTCAAGCTCAAGGATCGACTTAATGCGATGCTGGCAGGGCATACCGGTCAGCCGGTGGAGAAGGTTGCTGAGGATGTCGAACGCGATTATTTCTTGACCGCAGATGAGGCATGCGATTACGGTTTGATTGATAAGGTGCTAACCCAGCGTCCGGAAACGGGTGAAGCGCATGCCGGAGGTGATAATGGCGGAGAATAAAAGTGGCGATTCGACCCTGTATTGCTCTTTTTGCGGTAAAAGTCAGCATGATGTAAAGAAGCTGATTGCCGGACCGACGGTTTTTATCTGCGACGAGTGTATTGAGCTTTGCAACGAGATTATTCAGGAAGAAGCATCTGCTGATGCACCCATAGGTAAAGATGAGGATGGTATTCCGCGTCCGGCTGATATTAAAAGTTTTCTCGATGAGTATGTGATTGCTCAGGATAACCCCAAGCGTATGCTTTCGGTTGCTGTTTATAATCACTACAAGCGCATCGAACACAACAAAAAATCAGATATTGAGATTGCCAAAAGTAATGTATTGCTGCTCGGGCCGACCGGCTGCGGCAAAACACTGCTGGCGCAAACACTGGCGCGGTTGTTTGAGGTTCCGTTTACGATGGCTGATGCGACAACACTGACCGAAGCGGGTTATGTCGGTGAAGATGTCGAGAATATCATTCTCAAGCTGCTGCAAGCCGCCGATTACGATGTCGAAAAAGCGCAGCGTGGTATCGTTTATATCGATGAGGTGGACAAGCTGTCGCGCAAAACCGACTCCCCGTCGATTACCCGCGATGTCTCCGGTGAGGGTGTGCAGCAGGCACTGCTCAAGCTGATTGAAGGCACGATTGCCGCCGTTCCGCCGCAGGGCGGGCGCAAGCATCCGCAGCAGGAATTTCTACAGGTGGATACGACCAATATTCTGTTTATTCTCGGTGGTGCTTTTGCCGGTTTGGAGAAGTTGATTGAAGCGCGCGGTGAAAAGCGTTCCATTGGTTTCGGTGCGAAGGTTGCCAGCGGTAAAGAACAGGATATTGGCATTGTACTGAGCAAGGTGGAACCGGAGGACTTGATTCAATACGGGCTGATTCCTGAGCTGGTTGGTCGTATGCCGGTGATTGCCTCGCTCAATCAGTTGGATAAAGATGCGCTGCTGACCATTCTTACCGAGCCGAAAAATGCGCTGGTCAAACAATATAAGGCGCTACTTGAGTATGATGGTGCGGAGCTGAAATTTACTGACGATGCGCTGGAAGCTGTTGCCGATAAAGCCATTGATCGCAAGACCGGCGCGCGCGGTTTGCGGGCGATTATGGAATCGGTGATGCTGGATGTGATGTTCGATATTCCGTCGCAGGGCAATGTGAAGCAGTGCATGATTAATGCCGATGTAGTGAATGACAAAGCCAAACCGATGTTGCTGCTCGAAGACGAAGTGCAAGCCGAGGCTGCCAACTAGAGAATCAGCTTTATTCAGCGATTCCCCAGGGAATTCTGAAGTCGTTTCCAGCGGCTTTTTTCTGAAATGTTATGGTGTGTTATTCTATATCTGCTGTGCGCTGGCGAATAGAAATAATCCAAGGAGTAATCAATGGCTGAATGGAACAAAGACACACAAACGGAGCCTGCCGGGGAAGGTTTTTTGCCGGTTCTGCCGTTGCGCGATATTGTCGTATTTCCGCATATGATTGTACCGTTGTTTGTTGGCCGTGATAAATCGGTACATGCTCTGGAAGAGGTGATGCAGAGCGGTAAGCAGATTCTGCTGGTCGCGCAGAAGGATGCCAGCGAGGATGATCCCGTGGCCGAAGGCCTGTATCGTGTCGGTGCTATCGGTAATATTCTGCAATTGTTGAAGCTTCCTGACGGCACGATCAAGGTGCTGGTCGAAGGCGGGCCGCGTTGTGAAATCAATCAACTCGCAATGAGCGACGAATGCCTGCGCGCCACCTATCGCGCGCTTGATGATCTTGTGGAAGATGAGCGCGAGCTTGATGTCGTTGCCAGAAGCGTGCTGCAGCAGTTCGAGCAGTATGTGAAGTTGAATAAAAAAATGCCGCCGGAGGTGCTGGTTTCACTTACCGGTCTTGATGATACCGGAAAATTGGCCGATACCATTGCCGCACATTTGAATCTCAAACTGGAAGATAAACAGGCATTGCTTGAAATGTCATCGGTGAGTGAGCGTTTAGAGAAGTTGTACGCGATGATGGATGACGAAATGGAGATGCTACAGGTCGAAAAGCGCATCCGTGGTCGGGTTAAGCGGCAGATGGAAAAATCGCAGCGTGAGTATTATCTCACCGAGCAGATGAAGGCGATTCAGAAGGAATTGGGCGACGAGGACGGGCAGTCCGATGTTGATGAACTGACGCAAAAGATTGAATCGGCTGGCATGAGCAAGGAAGCTGAGGAGAAAGCGCAGTCGGAGCTTAAAAAGCTCAAAATGATGCCGCCGATGAGTGCTGAGGCGACGGTTGTGCGCAATTATCTTGATTGGCTGGTGGACGTGCCGTGGAGTAAGCGTTCACGTGTGCGTCGCGATCTGAATGTCGCCGAAAAGGTACTCGACGAAGATCATTACGGTCTGGAAAAGGTTAAGGAACGCATTTTAGAGCATTTGGCCGTGCTGCAACTGGTGCGTAAGATGAAGGGGCCGATTTTGTGTTTTGTCGGTCCGCCGGGTGTTGGTAAGACGTCACTCGGGCGTTCTATTGCACGTGCTACCAACCGTAAATTTGTTCGTATGAGTTTGGGCGGGGTGCGTGACGAAGCGGAGATTCGCGGTCATCGACGCACCTATATCGGCGCATTACCGGGTAAAATTATTCAATCCATGAAAAAAGCAGGAAGGCGTAACCCAATGATTTTATTGGATGAAATCGACAAGTTGGGTGCTGATTTCCGTGGCGATCCGTCATCTGCGTTGCTGGAGGTGCTTGATCCGGAACAGAATCACACCTTTAATGATCATTACATGGAAATTGATTATGACCTTTCCGAAACCATGTTTATCACCACGGCAAACAGTCTGAATATTCCGTCTGCATTGCTTGATCGTATGGAGATTATTCGTATTCCCGGTTATACCGAAGATGAGAAACTGAAGATTGCCGAGCGCTATCTGCTGCCTAAGAAGCTGAAAGATCACGGCCTGAAGGCGGAGCAACTACAACTGGATACGGATGCGCTACGTGAAATTATTCGCTATTACACGCGCGAAGCCGGGGTGCGCAGTCTTGAGCGGGAACTGGCTAAATTGTGTCGCAAGGCAGCGCGTGAAATTGTGCAGTCCGATAATCCGGCAACACATTGTCTTGACCTGAAAACAACTGATCTGGAACGTTACCTTGGCGTAAGGCAGTGCCGTTTTGGCATGGCCGAAGATGAAGACCAGATTGGTGTGGTGACAGGTCTGGCGTGGACCGAGGTGGGTGGTGAATTGCTGCAGATCGAGGTGGCGCTGATGCCCGGCAAGGGCAAGCTGACGGTGACGGGACAGCTGGGCGATGTGATGCAGGAATCGGTGCAGGCGGCGCTGACTTATGTGCGTTCACGCGGCATGCAACTGGGACTGACCCCCGAATTCCATCAGAAGGTGGATATTCATGTGCATGTGCCGGAAGGTGCGATTCCGAAGGATGGCCCGTCCGCCGGGTTGGCGATGGCGACGGCGATGGTCTCGGCGCTGACCGGCATTCCGGTCAAAAAGAACGTTTGTATGACCGGGGAAATTAACTTGCGCGGCAAAGCATTGCCGATTGGCGGTTTAAAAGAAAAATTGCTGGCTGCGCACCGTGGTGGGCTGACTGAAGTGCTGATTCCCGATGAGAATGAGAAGGATTTGAAGGATATTCCCGAGAATGTGCTCGCTGGCCTGAATATTAATAGCGTGACACACATGGATGAGGTGTTAAGCTGCGCATTAACGCATCTTCCGGATGGGATGAATTCGACGGGAGGGTATGTGCCACAGGTTATCGACGGAATTTTCCGTGAAAAGGATGCACTTCGGACACATTAGCGCAAATAATAGTTGACAACACATAGGGGGAAACACTTATAGTTCCCCATCCACTATAGATATTCGGGAGGAAACATTGAATAAGGCAGATTTGATTAATCACGTGGCTGATGCCGCAGGTTTGACAAAAGCATCGGCGGCTGATGCTGTTGAAGCAGTACTCGGGGGCATTACCAGCACACTGGCTGGCGGTGGTTCCGTTAGTTTGGTCGGTTTTGGCACCTTTTCGGTAACTGATCGCGCAGCGCGTACCGCACGCAATCCGCGTACCGGCGAAGCCATTGACGTACCGGCTTCTAAAGCACCGAAATTCAAGGCTGGTAAAGCCCTGAAGGACGCTGTTAAGTCATAATTCTGACTGGCGACGGAGTTTCCGTGTGCCTTGTCATATCACATGAGCAGTTCGATACGGGGCCGGTTTTGCCGGCCCCGTATTGTATTTGCGGGCGAATAGCTCAGCTGGGAGAGCAACGGCTTTACACGCCGTAGGTCACAGGTTCGAGCCCTGTTTCGCCCACCATTTCCGGCAGTTGTCTGTCAAATTGCTTTTTTGCAATGATGTTTTTGCTCACTGAGCGAAATTGCAGTCTTTGCCGTAGGCATTTAATGGTTGATTTTGCAGGGGCGAATCATTAAGTTGCGCGTCCTGTTGAAATGCCGCCGCATGGCGGTTTAGCAGATAGTGGAGCGGTAGTTCAGTTGGTTAGAATGCCGGCCTGTCACGCCGGAGGTCGCGGGTTCGAGTCCCGTCCGCTCCGCCACTCAAGGAAAGGGTTGCTTCGGCAACCCTTTTTTGTTTTTGAATCTTAGGCGGAAATTTGTTACCCTGTGTCCGCCGAAAAAAATCATTCAAAACCGACGGAGGGAATCATGGCAGTTACTTTGAATCGCATTACCCGGGAGGGAGAGTATGGCCCGGCCATGATGCCTGTGATACAAGGTGTCGGACGGGCGGCTATCGAAATCGCATATCTCTTGCGCAGTGCGGTGTTTCGCGGCGCTCTCGGTGCTGCCGGAGTCGAGAATGTTCAGGGCGAGCAGCAGCAAAAGCTGGATATTTTGTCCGATGAAATTTTTCTCGATGAAATGCGTTCGACCGGTCACGTTTGTGCAGTCGGTTCCGAAGAACAGGAAGAATTGCTGGTTATCGATGAATATGCCTCGGCGGATTATCTTGTGCTCGTCGATCCCCTTGATGGTTCTTCCAATCTTGATGTTGATGGCCCGGTCGGGACGATTTTTTCTGTTGTTAAACGCAAATCGCCGAATGATCAGCGTCCCGATGTGAGCGATACCCTGCAATCCGGTCGCGAAGTGCTGGCTGCCGGTTATGTGTTGTACGGCCCGTCCACGATGCTGGTTTGTTCTGTTGGTGCTGGTGTCAGCGGCTATACCTACAATGCCAATAATGCGCGTTTTGAAGTTAGTCATCCGGATATGAGTATTCCGCAATCGGGTGGTTATTATTCGGTCAACGAGGGTAATTCCAGTCAGTGGATGCACGGCATAGCTGATAAACTGGTCTCTGTCCGCCATACCCAGAAATTGGGTATGCGTTATGTGGGCGCGATGGTTGCCGATATGCATCGTACAATACTCAAGGGCGGCGTTTTTCTCTATCCGGCTGATGCAAAAAACACAAACGGCAAGTTACGGCTGTTGTACGAAGCGATTCCAATGGGCTTCCTGATGGAACAGGCTGGCGGTAAAGCGCATACCGGTGAACAGCCGGTGCTTGATGTGCAACCGGAAGCATTGCATCAACGTGTGCCGGTGTATCTTGGTGCACATGCCTCTGTGGACGCTCTGATTAGCTGATGTTGCTGCTCCCCAGTGATTGATAACGGGGATTTTCAGGCCTATTACCTGCGCCGTATCGGCGTGGTGACGCCGTTGACTGTTCCGACAACAAAAAAGATTCTGGAGCCAGTTGCGGAGGTGATTGCTGCTGATATTTCAGCGCATGAACCTGCGCCTGTCTATTCTGAAACACCTTCTGAAACACCTTCTGGAGGCTCTGAATCTATCACCGGTCTTGAGCAGGTTCGCCAGGCTGCTTTGCAGTGCCGTGACTGCTCGCTGGCAGAAAGCCGCACGCAGGTGGTGTTTGGCGTTGGTTCGGAGTGCCCTGACGTGCTGTTTATTGGCGAAGCGCCGGGTGAGCAGGAGGATCAGGTCGGTGAGCCGTTTGTTGGCAAGGCGGGCAAGCTGTTGGATCAGATGCTGGCATCACTGAACTGGTCGCGTAACAATGTTTACATTATGAATGTCGTCAAATGTCGTCCGCCAGCAAATCGCAATCCGCTGGTTGAAGAAGTGCAAGCTTGTAGCCGCTGGTTTGATGCGCAATGGGCGGCATTGCAACCCAAACTGGTGTGTTTGCTGGGTAAGGTGGCAGCGCAACGCGTATTGGGTAGCGATGCCTCGCTGGCTAGCTTGCGAGGGCACTGGCATGAGTATCGCGGCGTTCCGGTTCTGGTGAGTTATCATCCGGCTTACCTGCTGCGTTCGCCAACGCAAAAGGCGCGTTCGTGGCAGGATTTTCGTGTGCTTGCCGGGCGATGTCGGGCATTGCAGGCGGCGGAAGCTTCATCACGTTAGCCTTGACGGTCGTTATTGCTTAAGGAAGTTCTGGACAACCCATGTTGCGATACCGTACGCAAAACAAGCAATTCCTACGCGACAGTTTCATTAAACCTGAGTTATTCAGAGCCACTTGCAAAAGTCTGGGTGGATGAGTTGCAATCCCACTTCGAGTGCGATTTTGAGTTGGAATGAGGTGAATGGTG
>QILF01000100.1 GCA_003233235.1 Zetaproteobacteria bacterium | reverse complement strand
TTGCTGCGCCCCGCCTGATCGGACACCGTGACGCGTTGCCGGTTACCAACATATTCCGGTGGAATATGTTCGTAGAGCCGGGCTAGTTTGCGCACCGCAGAGACATGAATGCCGCCCTTGTGCGCAAATGCATTCAGACCGACAAACGGTTGATGTCGCCACGGCAGGCGATTGGCCATTTCGTTGACAAAATCGGACACAGCTTTCAATTCGGTTAATTGTTGACGGTTAATGCCGCAATCCACATCCATTTTCAATACCAGATTAGGAATAATCGAGGTTAGATTGGCATTGCCGCAACGTTCGCCGATACCGTTCATTGTGCCCTGCACCTGCCGCGCCCCGGCATCGACGGCAAGCAGTGAATTGGCTACGGCCAGTTCGCAATCGTTGTGCGCATGAATACCGATGACCGTCGCGGGAAATCGGGTCACCACTTCGGCGACGGTTTTTCGAATGTGCGACGGTACGCTGCCACCGTTGGTATCACATAATACCAGCGCATCCGCGCCTGCATCGGCAGCAGCATCAAGTACGGCAAATGCATATTCCGCTTTGGCGGCATAACCATCGAAAAAATGTTCCGCATCGAAAAAAACCTGCTCAAAATGGCGTTTAAGATAACGAACCGAATCGCGCACCAGTTTCAGGTTGTCCTCAAGTGAAATCCCCAGCGCGCGTGTTACATGCAAATCCCACGCCTTGCCGAAAATACACGCGGCATCCGCGCCGCTGCCCACCAGTTTGCGTAAACCGGCATCCTGACTGGGTGGCCCGCCGGGACGCGCTGTCGAGCCGAATGCGACCAGCTTGCTACGCGTCCAGTTTTGCGCACCCTTGCGCGACTGCGCCAGTTTGAAGAAACGATCATCCTTCGGGCTGGAACCGGGCCAGCCGCCTTCAATGTAATCCATGCCGAAATCAGCCAAGCGTTCGGCAATGCGCCACTTATCTTCGGCGGAAAATGAAATTCCCGCCGTTTGTCCGCCGTCGCGTAACGTTGTATCAAAAATCTGTACCTTGCCTGCTGCTACCATCATTCTGCTCCATGCACCTGAGCGGCGCAGACGCACCCTACGCTTGCTAAGTCCCGAACGTCATCCCCCTAAAATCCCTGAAATTCACTGACAAGGAGCCACTTGCAAAAGTCCGGGTGGATGAGCTGCAATCCCACTTCGAGTGCGATTTTGAGTTGGAATGAGGTGGATGGTGGTTCCATTTGCCGAAATTACAACTCAAAATCGCGCCGCAGTGGGGACGAAAATCGCCACTCACGACTTTTGCAAGTGGCTCAAGGTATCGCTGATTGCTTGAAACTGCACATGGCATTACATTCGCCGCATGCGTGCCGTATTGATGACTGCAACCGGGGATGCCGATGTGCTCCAGTTGCAAAACATTCCCGATCCAGGCGACATCGGGCCGGATGAGTTGCTGATTCGTCTCAAAGCCGCAGGCGTGAATCCGATTGACACCAAATTGCGCCGGAACGGGCTGTATTTTGCCGATGCTATGCCTGCGATTCTCGGCTGTGACGGAGCTGGGGTTGTTGAAAAGATTGGCGAGAATATCACTGATTTTTCACCCGGGGATGATGTTTATTTCTGTTATGGCGGTTTGGGTAAAAAAGCGGGTAACTATGCGGAATATATTGTTATTCCTTCACTTTCAGCAGCGAAAAAACCTGTGGGCTGCGATTTTGTTGCAGCCGCAGCCGCGCCGCTGGTGTTGATAACTGCGTGGGAGGCACTGTTTGATCGCGCCGCCATGCAAAGCGGGCAAAAGGTGTTTATTCACGCTGGCGCAGGCGGGGTCGGTCATGTTGCGGTGCAATTGGCGAAAATTGCCGGTTGTAAGGTGGCGACCAGCGTCAGCAGTGTTGAAAAAGCGGCATTTGCGCGCGCACTGGGCGCGGATTGCGTGATTAACTACCGCCAACAGAACGTCGGCGAGGCATTGCTGAACTGGACGCATGGCAACGGTGTGGACATTGCCTTTGACACCGTGGGTGGCGATGCATTCCGGCAGCTGATTCCTGCGATTCGTGTTTATGGTGATCTGGTGACGATTTTACAAGTTCCGGACGATGCCGACTGGAAGACGCTGCGCTTGCGCAATATCCGTGTGTCGCAGGAATTGATGCTTAGCCCGATGATTTTGGCCTTGCCGGAAGGTTTGGCACATCAAGCTGATATTCTGCGCCAATGTGCGGTATTTATGGATGCGGGCAAGCTGTCTGTTCACGTTTCGGAGCAGTTTCCATTGGCCGATGTAGCCGAAGCGCATCGGAAAATCGAAGCGGGCGGCATTTATGGTAAACTGGCGCTCGTCATCTGAATCCGAAGTACTAAAAAGGATAAAAATTGCCATTGTTAACTGAAGAAAAACTGCTCGCCAGCTTCACTGACGGTTGCAAGCCGCGCGAAGCATGGCGTATCGGCACGGAACATGAAAAAATCGGTTTTTGCCTTGATTCGTATCGTCCCATTCCCTATGAAGGCACGCGTAGCATCCGGCGCACGCTTGAAATGCTGGTTACCGATGACTGGCAACTGGAATGCGAGGCCGGTCATCCCGTTGCGCTGAAAAACGGCATGGCCAGCATTACCCTGGAGCCGGGCGGACAATTGGAGCTTTCCGGCGCACCGCTGACCAGCGTGCATGAAACCTGCGCCGAGGTGCGTGAGCATCTGCGTTTGCTTAGCCGGGTGCGTGATGAATTGCGTATCGGTTTCCTCGGTCTCGGATTTCAGCCGAAATGGAAACGTGATGATATTCCGTGGATGCCCAAAGGCCGCTACGCGGTGATGCGTCGCTATATGCCGCAAGTCGGTGCGCACGGGTTGGATATGATGCTGCGCACGGCGACGGTGCAGGTCAATCTTGATTTCTCATCCGCCTCGGATATGGCGCGTAAAATGCGTATCGCTTACTGCCTGCAACCGGTGGTTACAGCACTGTTTGCCGCCAGTCCTTTTGTTGAGGGCAAACCCTCCGGCCAATTAACCTACCGTGCGCATTGCTGGCGTGATACCGATGCATCGCGTACCGGTATTTTGCCGATGGTCTTCGAGGATGGATTCGCTTTTGATCATTATTTGCAATGGCTGCTTGATGCGCCGATGTATTTCATCATTCGTGATAAGCGCTATATCGATTGCGCGGGTCAGAGTTTTCGTGATTTCCTACACGGGAAACTTGCTGCGCTGCCCGGTGAATTCCCATGCATGGATGACTGGGAATTGCACTTGACCACCGTTTACCCCGAAGTGCGTTTGAAACGTTATCTGGAAATGCGCGGTGCGGATGCGGGTGGTAAACCGTGGATTTGTGCGCTACCCGCATTGTGGAAAGGTTTACTTTACGATGAATCCGCCATGCAAAAAGCATGGGATATGGTTGCGGGCTGGTCTTGTGAAGAAGTGATAGCCATGCACAACCGTGTACCCGAACTGGCTCTGCAAACGCCATTTCGTGATACAACGGTGCTGCATTTAGCCGAAACCATGCTGGATATTACGCGTGGCGGCCTGACCGAACTCAATTGCCGGAATATCAACGGTGACGATGAATGTATTCACCTCGCGCCGCTGCTGGATGCAGTCACTCACAACTGCACGCAGGCCGAGCAATGGCTTGATGCTTATCACAACGATTGGGATGAGAATATTGATGCTGTTTTTCAGGCTGCTGCACTGCCCTGATAGCCGGAGAAACGTGTTATAAAGCTATATACGGGTGGTTTACCCGACGCTTTCTTTGTTGTTCATGTTTACGAATCTGCAAGCAGGGGCGCAGCATTACCGCTCTCAGAGAGAAGGGTCTCAGTACGGGTCAGCATCAATAACAATTGCATCCGGTTCATTTCGTTTTCTTCGTTTTGCTCCTGCATGCTCTGAAGATTGTCCCAGTGACGGTGATTCTGCCACAGTTCCAGACCTGCTTTATGCAGGTCGCGTTTATAGTTCAGTAGCAGTTGCCGGATGGCTGTTGTTTTCAGCGAGCTTAACCGGTGTAGCCATTCGCGGCGCAGTTCGTGGGCGGTATCCTCACCCCATGCCGAAGTGCGCAGCTGCATTTCCATGGCATTCAGCGGCAATAATTCCAGACAGGTGGCGGCGGCTTTTAAACAGCGGGTGAGTGGCTGATTCAGACGTGTTGAAAGGTGAAGTGCAGCAGCACTCTGGGCTAATTCGGGCAGGGTGTTGAGTTGCGCTTGGATGTTTGCAGCTTTTTTCGGTGAATGAAGCGTCTTACGGTAGCGACGCAGTGCCGCACGCTGGCGATTGAGCCACGTTTGGTTCATGTTCAGTACGGGACACAGACGCAACAATTCTTCGCCGAAACGCATCAGCCATTCCTGCACATCACGTTGCAAACGGCAGGCCTTGCTGGCATCGGGTGTTTTTTGCCAAATATCCCGGCGTAGCGCATCGGCATCAAGCAGGTATTCGGCGCAAAGCAGACCGAGTACAATTTCGCCGGTCGAATGGTCGAGCAGGGTTTCCAGATGATGCACTGCGCCCAAACCGAAGTGATTGACCACATGATTGGCCGCCATGGTATGCATAATATCATCTGCCAAAGGGTGGCTAGCGATGGCTTCTGCAAAGCGGCGACGGATGGCTGCCGGAAAATACTCATGCAGCAGGGTGTCGTTAAACGCGGTTTGGCGTGTGAAACAGCAATCGGCAAGATGCCCGTGTAGGCGATTTTTTTCGTGGCCGAGCAGGATGGAAAGCTGCGGACGCAGCGGCAGTGTTGCATTATCTTCAATTGACGGGTCGGTTTGTTCACTAATCCGGCCTTCAGCAAGCAGTATATCGCGCAAACGATGAATGCGTGGCGCGTAGGTGGCACATTCCATTTCGGCCAGCGATAAGGCGCGCGATTGGTACAGGTTATCATCCAGACACTGGGCGGTAACCACATCGCTCAGCGAACGCAGGATACGATTGCGACGGGCAATGGGAAGATTGGCGGCAACCGGTGAGAACAGAATTTTCAGATTCACCTCGTGGTCGGACATATCCACACCGGCTGAATTATCAATGGCATCGGTATTGATGCATCCGCCGCCAAACGCATATTCGATGCGCGATGCCTGTGTGAAACCCAGATTGCCACCTTCACAGACCACGCGCGCGCGAAGTTTCGTGGCACAAATACGCACTGCATTATTGGCCGGGTCGCGCACCTCGGCATCTGTTTCGTGGCTGGCGCGGACATACGTGCCAATGCCGCCGTTGTACAACATATCCACAGGCGCGCAGAGAATAGCGCGAATGAGTGCCTCGCCGGATAAGGCTTCATCATCAATATCCAGTGCTTTTCTGGCTTCGGGTGCAATGGCGATGCGTTTTGCCGAACGGTCGAAAATACCGCCGCCTTTGCTGATGATTTTGCTATCATATGCATCCCAACCTAGGCGCGCATCAAACAAGCGCTGGCGTTCGGGAAATGAGGTCTCGGGATTCGGGTCGGGGTCCATGAAGATGTGTTTGTGATTGAAAGCGGCGCGCAAATGTATGTTCGGATTGAGCAGCATGCCGTTACCGAATACATCGCCACTCATATCACCGATACCGACGACACTGATTTTATCCTGCCATGCATCCAGTCCGAGACCGGCAAAATGTTGTGCTGCACAGACCCATGCGCCGCGCGCGGTAATACCGAGTACCTTGTGGTCATAACCGTAACGTCCGCCGCTGGCAAAAGCATCGTCGAGCCAGAAACCGGCGTTTTCAGCTTCTTCATTCGCCAAATCGGAATAGCGCGCCGTACCCTTGTCGGCGGCGACGACCAAATAGGTGTCGTCGGCATCTTCTTGTGGCACACGAATACCGGCAGGCGGTTGCACGTGTCCTTCGTGAAGGTTATCGGTTAATTGCAATAAAGCGCGTACAAAACTGCGATACTGACGGCGTACAAAATCTTCATTCGGACAGGCGCAATTGCGAATTACAAAGCCGCCTTTTGCGCCTGTAGGTACAATTTGCCCATTTTTGACTGTTTGCGTGGCCATCAATTCGAGCACTTCGGTGCGAAAATCGGCAGGCCGGTCCGAATAACGCAATCCGCCACGGGCGATAGGTCCGGCACGCAGATGTACACCTTCAACATGCACGCTATGCACGAAAATTTCCCGATATGGCGTTGGTTTAGGTGCAAAACTCAAGGTGTTTGAATCTATTTTTATAGCCACCGGTTCACTGGCATCGCGGCAGAATGCGTTGGTGCGCAAACCCGCTTCAACCAATTCCGCCAGCGCCCGGAACCAGCGATCATCGGTCAGACTGGTGACCGATTCCATTGCTTTGTCGAATTTGAGGCGTGCCTGCGCAATATATGTGACAGGCATTGCTGGTCGATGATGTGCTTCGAACATCCGGTAAAGATGCGCCGCAACATCGGGATGCCGGTTGAGCATGTCGGTCATCATCAGCGGCGCGGCATCGGGAAGCAGTTGCACCAAATGATTGCGTAGTGTTGCCAGAACCGCGATCTGCTGAATATCCAATGCCGCGCTCAGCAATAGCGTATTGAGGGGAGCATCTTCCGCCTCGCCGTTGAGCACATGGTCCAGTGCCAGTATCAGGCGACTGATGGCATCGCGGCTAAGAATCGCGGGGTAACTGCAAGCGATATTGCTAAGGTAAAGCGTCTCTTCTTCGTTGAACTCGACCACTGCTTCGCGTTTCGCAGTAAGCCCGAAATTCTGAATGATGGATACGACGCGTCCGAGCGCCAATGCCTGCGGGGTGAAAATCTGCACATCAATGCCATCTGGACCGGGGCGAACATGCACCCGCATCCGGCGGTGATTTCGCACCCAGTCGAGCGCCCGAATATCATCAATAAATTGCTCCGGCGGGAACAGATTCTGGTAAACTGGCGGCAGTTTGCTTAGCCGTACCAATGCCTTCGGCACATTGACTTGCTTGGCATGCTGTAGCACTTGCGCTTTAGCTCGATCTTTCCAGAAGATGACGGATTTTTGCACGGCAGCGGCGACTTTGGCTGCTTGCGGCGCGTTGCCGGTCAATGCCAGCAGCACAATGCGGTGGCTGCCGACACCGAAGGATTCATAGCCGTGCAAATGCAGGCCAAGTGATTGCAGATGTTGCGCGATGCGTTGCAAAACATTCGGGCCGAAGCGGTCTGCGGGTAGGCTGGCCACAACAGTATGCATCAGGCCCGGTTGCGGCGTGTACAATAACGTGTGCGTTTGCACCAGACCGGTCAGATCGGCAAAGGCCTTCAGCGGTTTCAACCATTGCTGCGGCGGCATGGACAGCAGCAGCGGTTTGGGCAGGCGATCAATCAGGGTGCGAATTTCGCGACGGTAGAAGGCGGATTGTGCCAGCAGTGGTTGTTTTAGCAGGGTTTGCCAGTGTTCGCGCAACACTGGAACCTGGCTGGCGTTGGCGTGTCTGGCACTACGCGAAAAATGGCCGAGCAACAGGGCGCTGCCTAGGTTGCCTGTTTTCTTTTTATTCTCCTGCCGCCAGCTTATGCGCACCAGATCGATACTCGCCGGGCTGTACAGGTAGTGATGGGAAGCGGGCAGGTGCAGCCATTCGATGCCAGCTTGACTGGCCGGTGGCAGTGCGTCGATTTGTTGACCCAGTTCGGGGGCAACACGTTGTAAAACGCGACGGTTGCGGAACACGCCGAGTTTTTGTTGCTGTTGATACAGGCCGAAGCAGATATAGCGGTCGGCATTGATCCAGCGCAGCAAATCAGCGCATTTCGGAGCATCTCCGGCAAGTTTGTCGGCCATTTTTTCAAGCGCGTTGTGCATGGCCGGGAAATCACGCACTGAATTATCCACGGCTTTGAGCAATGCGTCGATATCGCGCGCCAGCGGTTCGCCATCCGGTTCCATGGTCGCTGATATATGCACGGCGATGAACATATAATTTTCGCTATCGCGTTTATCCGGAAAGTCGATAGCTGTTGCTTGTCCGTGTATGTCGCGGCTTAAGCGAAAAACCACCGTTTGCTGCTCCAGCGGCTGGACATTACGGCGCGCCAGATAGCTTTTCACGGCATCAAGATAAAAAGCCTGATCGGGGCAGCGTATCGTATACATGTGCCGATGCAGGTGTTCGTGGGAAATACTGCGCCAGCGCATGGTTGTGCGTTGGCGGGTTGGGGCGCGTAGCAAGGCAAGCAAATCACTAATCAGCGCGGCAGCGAGTCGTGGCGCTGGAAATGGCAAATGCTGCGCTTTGCGAGCGGCAGTAAGAAGGTTGATGAGTTGTTGGCGAAGTGTTCGCATGGGTTCAGTTTAGACGTTCCCGATGCAATATGCCCCTTTTATTTCTGAATTTCCTGAAAATATGCTCGTAACGATGATGATAAATTGTTAGAGCTTGTTTGCATCAATAGTGAAAACAACAATCAAAACAAGTGTTTGCTGTGATTTAACAGTTTTGTCCCAATTGATTGGTAATACTGGCCTTTAGGCACTTTATGTGAACAGGCTTTGGTTCGATGGATTTAGTTCGATGGATTTGTAAACATGGTTGTTCATGTATTCTCTCTTGCTTGTATTTTGGCATCAATAAATTGACTGTGATGCACGCCGATCAGATCGGCGATGCGACGGATAAGCTGCTCTTCGTAGGCATCGGCATGGCCGTCAGCCATGGCCACGCGCCATAATTCGCGAATAATATCGCTACGCTCCCCAATCGGATATTCCTTGATGATGCGCGAGGTGAACTGATAGAGATCATGTGCTTTGTCGGCGGCGGTTGTGGCGCGTTTAATCAGCGCGTTAATTTTTTCGCCGGATAGCTCGAAGCGCTTGCTTAGAATGGCATGAATAACGCTACGTTCGGCATCGTCCAGTTTTCCATCCATCAGCATAACTTCGACCATCAGTGCTGCTACAGCCAGCGCGATGTCGTGTTCGTGTTTGTCTTGCGTATGCTTTCTCTGAAATATGCTCTTAAATCGTTGAATCATGTATCACCTACTTTCAAAGGGTTTTGCCGCGACCTGAATTGAAACGCGACGCGGCATGGTAACGGTAATCCTCCCTAAAAATAACAAGCTGTTTGGCAAAGGTGTTGTTTTTATATTTTGAAAGGGCAAAGGAACAAGCAAGGGCGCGGCAGTATTTGTGAATAATGAGCCACTTGCAAAAGTCTGGGTGGATGAGTTGCAATCCCACTTCGATTGCGATTTTGAGAATGGTGGTTCCATTTGCCGAAATTACAACTCAAAATCGCGCCGGAGTGGGGAAGAAAATCGCCGCTCACGACTTTTGCAAGTGGCTCAATGCAGGTTAAGGGGCTAGCCCCTTACGCAGGGGGGGCGTGGTGAACACAATAGCCGATGCAATCAATACTTATCGGCGATATGATGAAAAACTTGAGAAATCACAAATCTGCTTGCCCCTCCGCAAGTTTCGTACCATGCTTGCATATACCAGTTGCTGGAGAGGAGACGTTTTTGTGCAAACAATAAAAAACCGTTTATTCAAACCTTCGGTAGTGGTGGCGATAGCGGTAGTGGTGACGGTAGTGGTGACGGTAGCGGTAGCGGTAGCGATAGCGCTAGATCAACTAAAGGATCACTTGACCGGAAAGACACTGAATAACCTTACGACAGTAAATAATAATGTTCAGCTTACCCTGCACCGTCAAATGAACAGAGCCTCCATCTCCGTAGCTCAGATTAGCCAAGACGATGAAATTCACATGGCTCTGCTGGAGGCATTGAAAAAGGACACCACATTACCAGACGAGCGTTTAACATTGCGCACCATGTTGGCGGGCAGCATCTTTCCACAACACTACGAAGGATTTTATCTGATCGGGAAAAACCGACAGATTATGGTATCTATGAAAGAGCGCGATACTGGCATGAATGTGCCGGGTATTGTTGTCAAAGCTATCCGACGGTTAGATCAGGGCGATCCGTTTGTTGTCACGCATGCATTTAAACATAACGGGAGCGTGATCATGTGGCTACTCAGAGCTATCATGAACACTCAGGGTGAAGTAATTGGCTACTTTGCACTGTCCTTGGGTAATGAACATCGTTTTTCCGCAACAACATTAACCTCAGGCATCAGTTATAAAACAGGGGAAACCTATCTCGTTGATGATCAGGGTATGATGCTGTCGGAGTCACGTTTTAAGGATCAACTGGTAAGAATCGGACTGCTGAAACATGGGCAAATGAGCACTTTGAACATCAAGGTCGCTGATCCGGGAGCCAACCTTCTAACTGACTCTAGAGCAGCTCGCCAAGAAGGAAGTCGCCCCTTTACCCTAGCCGTGCGGCAGGCACTGAAAACGCACCGCTCTGGCTGGAACACAGATGGCTACAGAGACTATCGCGGTGTTCCCGTATTCGGTGCATGGCAGTGGGACATCGTTCTGCAGGCAGCCATTCTCACAGAGATTGATCAGGCCGAAGCTTTGGCTGACTATATCTATGTGCGCAACATCATGCTGCTACTATTACTGCTTGTTTTGGTCGGCAGTATTATATCAGTAGTTGCGTATAGTCGCCTACGTGTTCGTTCGGAGCGGGAGGCTAACCGGCATCGCAATTTATTATTGGAGTCCACAGCGGAAGCAATTTACGGCATTGATGTGGATGGTAATTGCACCTTTGTAAATCGTGCATTCCTAAACTTGCTGGGCTATGAAGAAAGTGAGGTTATAGGAAAAAACATCCACAGCCTGATTCATCACTCCTATCCTGATGGCAGCCCTTACCCTGTTGATGCATGTGGTATCTACAAAGCGCACGATGAACACACTCGCATTCACAGAGATGATGAATCCTTCTGGCACAGGGATGGGCACGAAATCAGGGTTGAGTATTGGTGCCAACCACTGTTCGAAGGTGATGATATGGTGGGAAGTGTTGCTACATTTCTGGATATTACCGAGAAACGAAAAGCAGAATCGGAGCGAGAGAAGTTGGAGAAACAGGTGCAGCATTCCCAACGTCTGGAAAGCCTCGGTGTATTGGCTGGCGGAATTGCCCATGATTTCAATAATCTGCTTGCCGCTATTCTCGGTAACGCCTCATTGGTAGAGTCCAATGTATTGAAAGACCCGCTCAAGACTAAGGAGCGTGTTGCCAGAATCATCCAGGCTACCGAAAAGGCTGGCGTACTGTGTAAGCAGATGCTGGCCTATTCGGGCAAGGGACAGTTCATTCTGAAGCCAGTCAACCTGTCATTGGTGGTAGAGGAAATGACCCACCTGCTGGAAGTCTCGATTGATAAGTCGGTGTTCATCAAGTACCACCTGTCCAAGCAACTACCTGTAATTATGGTTGATGAAGCGCAGATTCAGCAGGTAGTAATGAATCTGGTAACTAACGCCAATGAAGCTACTGAAGGCAAGAGCGGTGTAATATCAATCACAACAGGAATGATGCATGCAGAGGAGAAATACCTTGCAGGTTGTTATGCTGCAGATTATGTGCAGCCGGGAAGATTCATTTATGTGGAAGTCAGCGATACGGGTTGCGGGATGGATAAGGAAACCATCCAGAAGGTATTTGACCCTTTCTTTACGACCAAGGTGACAGGCCGTGGGCTTGGTATGAGCGCGGTGCTTGGCATCGTACGCGGCCATAGTGGCGCATTGAAAGTTTACGGAAGTATGTACTTAACGAAAGTGTAGGATAGGACAATGTCTAGCAGCTAGCGGACGCTTATTCGCTGCTTTTTTCTTCTTTTTTAGGCCAGCCGTCTTTAGGGCGCTCGATCTTAAGAGCGTCACTAACAGCGTCTTCCCAGCCTTTGTCCGTTTTTACACGCTTTGGGGTTGGCCCAGCCTTTTTATCATCTTTACACATTCATTAACTCATTGAAAAACAACATATTATCCTTCTTTTAATCAGTACCTATTCCGCTATTGTCGCTATCGGCACTAACATTCCTGTTCAGCC
>QILF01000050.1 GCA_003233235.1 Zetaproteobacteria bacterium | reverse complement strand
CGGTTCTGCAGAGCGTGATTTTGCTGTTGCAAATGATAATAGCGGGCGGTAAATCTTTCGCTGCGCTGTGGCATGTAATACCAGACGAGTGCTGCGGAGCCGATGGCAATGATCAGAACCATTGCCATTAATCCTGCAATATTTATCCGCATATTGCGCACACTTTGTCCGCCTTGCGGTTCCAGCACCATGAGTTGGTAGCGTTTGAATAACCAGCGTAGAAGCCGTCGGAACATACTTACGGCCACATCGCCTGTAGGCTAAGGCCGAGTGTTTCGTCGAAGCCGAGCATAATATTGGCATTCTGAACAGCCTGTCCGGCAGCACCTTTGATGAGATTATCAATACAAGCGACTACGACAGCGCTATTTTTTCCGGTCACGCTCATGCCGATGTCGCAGCGGTTACTGCCGTTTACACCTTTGCTGGACGGCATGACATCTTTCGCCAGTACCCGCACAAACGGCTCATTGGCGTAGGCTGTGGTCAGCAAATCGTGCCAGCTTTCGGGATTTTCACCGCTTAAATGTAGCGTAACCAGCATACCGCGCGTCATTGGTAGGATATGTGGTACGAATTGCACGGTGAGGCTGCTTCCAGAGAAGGCTTTGCCCCATTCTTCCATTTCCCATGCGTGTCTGTGCCGTGGCAGACCGTAGGCGCGCACGCCTTCATTGACTTCACAGTATAGAAGATCGGTTTTGGCGCTACGTCCGGCTCCAGAGGTCCCTGATTTGGCATCAGCAATGATATGCGAGGTGTCTATTACTCCGGCTTTGAGAAGTGGCAGCAGTGGCAGCAGTGTACAAGTCGGATAACAGCCGGGATTGGCGACTAGGCGTGTTTTGCTGATACGCGCTCTGGCATATTCACTGAGACCGAATACCGCTTCGTTGAGTAATTCGGGAAACGGATGCACTTGCCCGTAGGCTTCGCTATAGGTGCTTGCACTCTGGTGACGGAAATCGGCAGATAAATCAACCACCCGGCAACCGGCATCCAATGCTTTTTTCACGCTGTTGGCAGCCGCACCGTGCGGCAGGGCGGTAAAGACCAGTTCTACATCATCAGCAAATGCAGCATCGGATGCGAGTAGTGGCATATTGGCAAGTTCATCGCCAAGGCCGGGCAGTACTTCACCCGCCGGTTTTCCGGCCTGCGAATGTGCGCCGAGATGCACAATATTCAGCTGTGGATGGCTGCTAATCAGGCGAATCAGTTCGCTTCCGGTATAACCGGTAGCACCGAGAATGGCGGTGGAAATCTGTTTCATGCAGCTATCTTACGCATCATGGCCGTTGCATCAATGCTGAAAGCTGTTTTATGCGATGATTTTGCTTGTGTTAAATTGCTGGAAAAAGTTAAGTAACAAAAAAAAGGGAAGGCCGAAGCCTTCCCAGAAGTAGATGTAAAAAGATGTAGATGTACGAAGCTGTAGATGCGCGACAATCAGCGTTTGGAGAACTGCGGTGCGCGTCTTGCTTTGTGCAGGCCGTATTTTTTGCGCTCAACCTTACGTGCGTCGCGGGTGAGCATGCCAGCTTGTTTGACCTGTCCGCGCAGACCTTCATCGTATTCAATGAGGGCGCGTGCGATGCCGTGGCGAATTGCCCCGGCCTGACCGGATGTGCCGCCGCCGTGCACAAGGACACGGATGTCCATACGACCGGAAAGCTGGGTCAGAACGAGCGGTGAAAGGGCGTGCTGACGCACAATTTCAACCGGAAAATAATTGGCGACGTCGCGACCGTTAATGTCAATCTTGCCGCTACCGGGTTGAATGATAACGCGTGCTACGCTGCTTTTTCGGCGGCCAGTGCCGCGATAGGTGGTGCCTGCCATGGGTGGTCTCCGTTAGTCCAGACTTAAAGTTTTGGGTTGTTGGGCTGCATGCGGATGATCGTTACCGGCATACACTTTCAGTTTTTTGAACATCTGGCGGCCCAGCGGGTTTTTCGGAAGCATGCCTTTGATGGCAAGTTCGATAACCCTTTCCGGGTGCTGCTGGCGCTGTTTCTCCAGCGTGATGCTTTTCAGGCCACCGGCATAACCGGAATGGCGATAATAGATTTTCTGCAATTCTTTGCGTCCTGTCACACGAACATTAGCCGCATTGATGACGATGACATGGTCGCCGCAATCGGCATGCGGGGTGAATTGCGGACGGTGCTTACCACGCAGAACAGAGGCCGCACGGGTCGCTAGGCGACCAAGCACGAGATCATTGGCATCAATAATATACCATTCGCGTTCAACACATCCGGGACGATAGGTCCAAGTACTCATTCTTTTCTAACTCCACTATCGACCAAGCAGGCCGTTTTTCAAGGCGGCGGATTGTATGCGCTCACGGGCGGATGTCAAAACCTAATTTATAAAATACCGGACATGCGATGAAAATGCTTTCTCTAGAGCCACTTGCAAAAGTCTGGGTGGATGAGTTGCAATCCCACTTCGAGTGCGGTTTCCGAGTGCGATTCTGAGTTGGAATGAGGTGAATGGTGGTTCCATTTGCCGAAATTCCAACTTGAATTCCGACTTGAAATCGCGCCGGAGTGGGGACGAAAATCGCTGCTTACGACTTTTGCAAGTGGCTCCCTATCGGTCGAATTTGTGATGAATCGTTGGCGAAAGGCATGTTGCATTGTCTGTGTGTGGTCTTGATGATTGTTTCCGTGCTGTGTCCTGCCTAGAGTTCCAGTCTCTTATGAACAATCAAGGCCATGAACTGAACGAACGTCACGAGCTTATTCTCGGCGAGGTGGTGCGCGGTTATTTGAACAGCGGGCAACCGGTCGGGTCGCGAAAAGTGGCCGAGCAGAGCACGCTTTCGCTGAGTCCGGCCTCTATTCGAAATGTGATGGCTGAGCTTGAGCGTCTTGATTTGCTTTGCTCGCCGCATACTTCGGCTGGACGCGTGCCGACTGATCACGGTTTGCGGTATTTTGTCGATGCACTGATGGTCAGCGATAGCGACATCGAACAGCGTATGGAACAGATGTCCGGCCAGTTACGCGAGGCGGATATGCGGCAGGATTTGTTGCACACGGTGACGGATGAACTGGCCAGCATGACACGTTATGCCGGTTTGGTCTGGGTGCATGAAACGGGCATGAAACGCATTCGCCGTATCGAATTGATTGCGGTCAGTTCCGAGAAGGTGCTGGCGGTTATTGTTGCTGACAACGGTGAGGTTCAGAACCGTCTGCTGTCGCGTCCTGACGGCTTGGATGAGGCGACGTTGCGCGCGGTTGCAGTGCGTTTAAACACATTGCTGGCCGATTGCGATTTGGGCGAGGCGCAACGACGACTGCGTTTTGAAATGGAAGAAGATAAACTGCACGTGCGGCGACTTCTGGAAGACTTGAAACACTGGGCGAGCGCCCCCACACAGAGTCAGGACGATATGTTTGTCAGCGGCCAGCGGCAGTTGCTGGACATGCCGGAGTTTGGTGTTATTGATACCGTTCGTTCGCTGCTTGCCGCTTTCGAGGAGAAAGAACGGCTGCTGCATGTGATGGAGCAGGTGGAAAACGATGAGCAAGGTGTGCGGGTGTTTATCGGCAGTGAGCACGCGATGGTTGATATGGAGCAGGTGTCGATGGTGATTGCGCGTTATGAAGGGCCGATGAATAGCGTTGGCGCGATTGGCGTGATTGGTCCCAAGCGCATGCAATATGAGCGGGTGCTGCCGATTGTGGATTGCACAGCGCGGCTGGTGAGTAGAATTTTAGGAGGCAAGGTTTGAACGAAAAGCACAAAAAAGAAGCTGGGCAAGAGCTGGGAACGGAGCTTGAAACAGACATGCAGAATGTTGAAGCAGAGGCATCGGCTGGTGATGGATTAGAAGGAATAGAAACAGCAGAAACAAAAACTTTAGAAACAGCGGCGGGTGTCGATGAACTTGAATCCGCAATTGCCGAAGTTGCTGAATTAAAAGATAAATTATTGCGTAATCACGCTGAAATGGACAATTTGCGCAAGCGCACGCAACGCGAAGTTGCTGATGCACATAAATTCGGCATCGAAAAATTTGCCGTTGCGCTGCTTGATGTAGTGGACAATCTCGAACGTGCACTGGAGGCCGGAGACGGTAACGAGCAGGCGCTACGTGACGGTGTGACGTTAACCCTGGATAGCTGGCACAAAATGATGGAAAAATTCAGGCTGGAGCGCATTGATGCGGTAGGCGAGAAGTTTGATCCGCATCAGCATGAGGCGTTATCGCAAATGCCGCATGAAGAACCGGCAGGAACCGTGGTGGCGCAGCATGTGGCTGGTTATAAGTTGCACGGGCGTTTGCTTCGTCCGGCCAAGGTGCTGGTTTCAGCAGGCATGCCCGAAGTGGAAAAATAATAGGGTCAAAGCAGGGATAATCCTTGACGGGGGTTGAAAGCTACTTTTTGCAGCCCCATATAAGCCGTATGATGATGTAAAACCACCGATACAAGACCCGCGCAATTCTATGAGTACGCGGGCTTTCGGATGAAAAAATGGAGATAAAGAACAATGGCAAAAGTAATCGGAATAGATCTTGGAACCACAAATTCATGTGTGGCTGTTATGGAAGGCGACAAGGCTAAGGTGATACCCAATAGCGAAGGTGACAACACAACCCCGTCGGTGGTGGCATTTGCCGCTGATGGCGAGCGTTTGGTGGGTGCACCGGCAAAGCGCCAGATGGTGACCAATCCGGACAACACATTTTATGCGGTTAAGCGCCTTATCGGACGCAAAGCTGATGCCAAGGAGACAGAGCATCACAAGTCGCTGGTGTCTTATCCGGTGGTCGCTGCAGATAATGGCGATGCATGGGTTGAGGCCGATGGCAAGAAGATGAGCCCGCAGGAAATTAGTGCTATTACCTTGCAGAAAATGAAAAAAACCGCTGAGGATTATCTGGGCGAGACAGTCACGGACGCGGTGATTACCGTACCGGCTTATTTTAATGATTCACAGCGTCAGGCAACCAAGGATGCCGGTGCGATTGCCGGTTTGAATGTGCAGCGCATCATCAATGAGCCGACTGCGGCAGCACTGGCTTATGGCCTCGACAAAACCGAGGAAAATCATCTGATTGCTGTCTACGATTTGGGTGGCGGTACATTCGATGTGTCGGTGCTCGAAATTGGCGATGGCGTGTTTGAAGTGAAGGCGACCAATGGTGATACCTTTCTCGGCGGCGAAGATTTTGATCAGGTAATTATTCAATATCTGGCGGCGGAATTCAAAAAGGAACACGGCGTTGATTTGATGACTGATAAACTGGCTTTGCAGCGCCTTAAAGAGGCTGCCGAAAAAGCCAAAATCGAGCTTTCCAGCAGTCAGCAGACCGAGGTGAACCTGCCGTTTATTACTGCCGATGCCTCCGGTCCGAAACATCTGCTGATCAAGCTGACGCGTGCCAAGTTTGAAAATATGGTCGGCGATCTGGTTGAGCGATCCATTGCCCCGTGCAAACAGGCGCTCAAAGATGCCGGTGTCGCCGCTTCGGATATTCATGAAGTGGTGCTGGTCGGTGGTCAGACGCGTATGCCGCTGGTGCAGCAGAAAGTGGAGGAATTCTTCGGTCGCGAGCCGCACAAAGGTGTAAACCCTGATGAAGTGGTGGCGATTGGCGCATCCATTCAGGGTGCGGTGTTGTCTGGTGATGTAACGGATGTGTTGCTGCTCGATGTCACACCGTTGTCGCTCGGGATTGAGGTTGAAGGTGGTTTGTTTAATAAAATCATCGACAAAAACACCACCATCCCGACCAAAAAGAGCCAGACCTACACCACCGCTGCCGATAATCAGACGGCGGTGACGATTAAGGTGGCACAGGGCGAACGCGATATTTTCTCGGCCAACAAGCAGTTGGGTCTGTTCAATCTTGAAGGTATTGCGCCGGCGCCGCGCGGTATGCCGCAGGTTGAAGTGACCTTTGATATTGATGCCAACGGTATTATGCATGTGCATGCCAAGGATAAGGGTACGGGCAAGGAAACCTCGATTCGCATCGAATCCGGCTCCGGTTTATCCGAGGAAGAGATTGAGAAGATGAAAAAGGATGCCGAGGCCAATGCCGAGGAAGATAAGAAGCAGAAGGAAACGATTGAAACCAGAAATCGTGCCGATGCGCTTGTTTATGCCACCGAGAAATCGCTCAAGGAACATGGTGACAAGGTGGATGAAGATACCCGCAAGAGTATTGAAGATGCGCTTACCGACTTGAAATCGGCGCTTGAAGGCGGTGATACCGAGGCGATTAAAAAAGCCGAGGAGGATTTGGCGGAGAAATCGCAGAAGCTTGGTGAAGAGGTATACAAGCAGATGCAGGCGGACGCGACCGCTGGCGAAGCGGCGGCGGGTGCGGATGCAGCGGATGGGGGTGCTTCCAATACGCAGAATTCGCAAGCTCAGGATGCTGAAGTGGTGGATGCCGAGGTTGTTGACGACAAGAAGTAAACTGAATTTTACAGCCTTTTAGCCTTCGTCGTCTGTGTTCCCGTTTACGGGGTATGCAGGGGCGGAGGCTGTTGGCGTTTTAGTAGTTTGATATGAGTGGTTTGGCCAAGCAGTTTGACCAAGCAGAGAAGGAGACAGCGTGCCGACAAAACGCGATTATTACGAAATTCTGGGTGTGGATAAGGGTGCGGATACCAATACCATCAAGCGTTCCTACCGCAAACTGGCCATGCAATATCATCCTGATCGCAACAAAGGCGATGCTTCTGCCGAGGAGAATTTCCGCGAAGTGACCGAGGCCTACGAGGTCTTATCCGACAAGGATAAACGCACACGTTACGATCAATACGGGCATGCCGGTGTGGATGCCCAGATGAACGATTTCTGGTCGCAGGGCGGACAGAATTCACAGGCATTTCACGATTTCGGCGATGTTTTCGGTGATGTTTTCGGCGATATGTTCGGTTTTGGCGGTTCGGCGCGTTCCAATCGCGGTGCGGATTTGCGTTATCAATTGGATATGTCGCTGGAAGATGCGGCCAACGGACGCGAGGTCGAATTGGAGATTCCCAAACACGCCAGTTGCGACACATGCCGTGGCAGCGGCGCGCGTCCGGGAACCAATCCCGTGCCGTGCCGGACGTGTGGCGGGCATGGTCAGGTGCAGATGCAGCAGGGTTTTTTCGCTATGCGGCGCACCTGTCCGGAGTGCAACGGTCAGGGCACGCGGATTGAATCGCCGTGTACCGATTGCGGTGGCAATGGCCGTGTGCAAACGCGCAAGAAACTAAAAGTACGTGTTCCTTCGGGTGTTTACGATGGCGCGCAGGTGCGTGTCAGTGGTTAAGGGGAAGCGGGTGCGCAGGGCGGCGCAACCGGTGATTTGTATATCGTTGTGCGTTTGAAAAAGCATGCCATGTTTGAGCGTGACGGTGCGGATTTGCATTGCAATATGCCGATTACTTTTCCGCAGGCGGTGCTTGGTTCCGAGGTGGATGCACCGACGTTGAGCGGACGCGTGAAAATCAAGATTCCAGCCGGTACGGATAGCGGTAAAGTGTTCCGCTTACGCGGTAAAGGCGTGCCGGATATTCGTGCCAACCGGACGGGTGATTTGTTTGTACGTTTGAATGTGGCTGTGCCGAAGAAATTGAGTAAAAAACAAGGGGATCTGCTGCGTGAATTTGCTGCCGAAACCGGCGATGATGTTTACCCCGAGCGTGCCTCATTTCTCGGCAAAGCGAAACAATTCTGGGATGAATTGTCAGGAGATGCGAAATGATGCGAGTGGTGATTACAGGCGCTTCCGGGCGCATGGGGCGCATGCTGGTGCGTGCGGTGGCGGAATTGGATGGTACGGCGGAACTGGTTGGCGCAACCGAGCGCGCAGGTTCCGAATGGCTGGGTAGCGACGTGGGCGAACTGGCCGGTGCGGGCAAGCTTGGCGTGGTTTTGGGTGATAATTTAACTGCCGTTCCCGATGCCGATGTGCTGATTGATTTTACCGCCCCCGAAGCGAGTCTGATGCATGCCCGTTATGCTGCCGGGCACGGCCTTGGTATGGTCATTGGCACGACCGGGCATACGCCGGATGAATTGGCTGAATTGCGCGATATTTTATCCGCTTCGCCGGTGGTCATGGCGGCCAATTTTTCAGTTGGTGTGAATCTGGCGTTGCAGTTGATTGAGCAGGCGGCGGTGGTGCTTGGCGCGGATTACGATGCGGAAATTTTCGAGGCGCATCACAAGCATAAAGTGGATGCACCGAGTGGCACGGCACTGGCTATGGGTCGTTCGCTGGCTGCCGGACGTGGTGTCGATTTGAACGATGTGGCTGTTTACGCCCGTGAAGGTATCACCGGTGCGCGCGAGGCCGGAAATATCGGTTTTTCGGTAATGCGTGCGGGCTCAATTGTCGGCGAGCATAAAGCGATGTTCGTTGCCGATGAAGAGCGCATTGAAATCAATCATATTGCGACCGATCGCATGGTGTTTGCCAAAGGTGCAGTTCGTGCCGCCGCTTGGCTCGGCAATCAGTCCGCCGGTTGGTACGGCATGGATGATGTTCTCGGTCTGAAATAGCCGAATTTAGCGCAGCATGCCCAAGCACTACGGTATTCCGACCCTCTACGGTATCAAAAACTGTGATACGATGAAAAAAGCTCGCCGCTGGCTGGATGATGCCGGTGTGGTCTATGAATTCCACGATTATAAGAAGCACGGCATTGATGCAACGACCCTCAAAGGCTGGTGCGCGCAGGTCGGCTGGGAAGTGTTGCTCAACCGCCGTGGTTTAACATGGCGGCGGCTTTCCGATGCACAAAAACAGGATGTAGACGAGGCACGCGCGATTGCGTTGATGGTCGAATTTCCTTCGATGATTAAACGCCCGGTGTTGGATGTGGATGGGCGGATTGAGGTTGGCTTTTCGGCGGAGAAGTATGTGCAGTTGTTTTCCTAGCGGTTGTTTGAAGAGAGGTGTTTAAATGGACGAAATAAGGTTTTTCCTCTAGCACCATATAATGAAATTTAGTCATCACGATTTAGAAATAGAACTGAATGATGATTGGTGGCTCGAAGCAGAAATGTCTGAATTCGAAGTTTCTTCTAGAGCATATCGTGTGGATGCAACCAATTATGATAGTTGTGAAATATTTGAAATTGCGATGAAAGACGTTGCTCCAGTGCGTAGAAATCAAGGCGTTGGAATTTTCAACAATAAACTTGCAAAAGTCGTGAGCGGCGATTTACTTCCCCACTCCGGCGCGATTTTGAGTTGTAATTTCGGCAAATGGAACCACCATTCACCTCATCCCAGATCAAAATCGCACTCGAAGTGGGATTGCAACTCATCCACCCAGACTTTTGCAAGTGGCTCTAACGAAGAACATTCTGCGAGAGAGCGTGTAGTGTCTATCCTAAAAGGGTTCAAATCCTGTGCGGCTATTCCACCCGTTGGGCTTTATCGGGGTCAGGTTTTCATAACTTGATATTTACAGAATGGTTGGGGTTAGGACTTGTTAAAATTTGACAGTGGTATAACTTTAGTTATACTATCAAATATGAAAACTGCAATATCTATTCCAGACCCTTTGTTTCAGGCTGCTGAAGTGCTGGCGCATCGGCTAAAAAAGTCCAGAAGCGAGCTTTATGCCGAGGCGGTCAAGGAATATATGACATCGCATAAAAATGAGGATGTTACAAAATCTTTGAATGAAATTTATGCGCATGAATCATCACATGTCGATGCAGATTTGAAGCGCATGCAATCGCGAACTGTTGCCGGGGATCAATGGTAATCCACAGAGGCGAAATTTGGTGGGCTTCGCTTGATGAGCCGAGAGGTTCGGAGCCGGGCTACCGGCGACCTGTTGTTATCGTATCATCCAATGCATTTAATCAAAGCAATATCAATACGGTGATGGTTGCTATTCTCACTGCCAATATTCGTTTGGCGGATGCGCCCGGAAACTTTTTGATTTCAAAAAAAGAATCAGGGTTATCGAAGGATTCCGTCGTCAATGTTTCTCAGGTGCTCACCTTGGATAAATTATTTTTATCTGAAAAGTCAGGCAAGCTATCTGCCAGGAAACAAATGATTCTGAACGAAGGTTTACGATTGTCTCTATCGCTCTAGGCGGATCGAGCTGCCGAGGTAGGACCAAGCTAACTTTCTGAAATATAAATTATTCGCACCTGAAAATGGCATCCATCAGGGTTTAGAAGCACTTTCCAGTATATCCAGGGTATCGGGGTCAAAGAAGATCAGACCACGGTATGGTTAATTCCATTTCATTCAAGAATTGTTCCCGGCGCGTTAAACGCTTCTTCTGATTATATTCAAGTTCTGAAAAACTAACTTGCTCGGACATGTCACTACCACCTTGATCAAAATTGCAATAATTATAACAGAGGCTATGGCGTTAATCAGAACTTTCTTAGAGCAAACTGATAAAGGATTGCGCCGAAATCACGCGTGCGGATGTCGGTGGATTGGCTAGCAGCAGTTTATCGCCGGTGATGAGTACCGCCTCTTTTCGGGTGGCGAGCAAATTCCACACATGCTGATCGTTTCGATCCGGGGCGTGCTGTTTTGCGATTGCAGGCTCGCACAGGATGGCATTCACGGTGATGGTTTCCAGAATGACGTTCATATCAGGTTCGTCCAGTTGATGCAGACGCTGAATCGCCGGACGCAGCAGAACTTCTCCGTATTCCTTGAGTAAGACGACAGAAAGCAGGAATGGAAACGAGCTTTGCAACATGCCATCGACAATACGGCAGGTGGGCGAGTCCTTATTACCTGTAATCAGGCCGCTGACCAGAATATTGGTGTCGGTAATCGCCAGAATGGATTTCATCTCTTTCGGTTGGCGAGCGTTTCCCGAACAGCCAAATCCATCGCTTCACTTTCGTTTAGTATGCTGTTTTTTCTTGCCAAAGCGACGATTTCGGCGGCTGTTTGTCTGCTTTTAATGCCGTAGAGTTCCAAGCTGTTTTCAATGATTTCACGGATGGATTTACGTTGACGCGCCGCAGCCTCTTTCAGGGCTAGATAGCGTTCATCAGACAGGGTGATGGTTAACCGGCTCATACTGCCTCCTTTTTATCACCATTGCACCATAACACCAACCGAGAGAATAAGGCAAGGGCGAAGATGATTTGGCACAGCCTCAATCGGGAATCAAGGTCAAAAGTGTTTTCATTCCTTTTTCTGGTTTTACTTTGTGCAACGCTGTGTATTTCACGGTCCAAAGGTTCATAATGCTTTACCGGACAATTCAGACAGTTCATTTACGTGTCGTTTGCCGGGAAGATGAGGCGTGTGTTAAGCTGCGCCGCCCTTGAATATGTGGGTGAGAGAAAGATTCGGAAATCAATCCAGCACGAGGGAGATGACATAACCATGGCAAAAAAACAGCAACCCTTGAAACCCGGCGAAAAAATTCTGTTTACCGTGGCAGGTGTTTTTATTGTATTTGCTATTCTTGCATTTATCGCTATGCAGATTTTCATGGCCAAATCCGACAAGCCGTTGTTCGCAACCAAAACGCATGCAGCGCTTTCCGCCGAAGGGCAACAGGGATCGTATCTTTTCCGGGTCAATGGCTGTACGACCTGCCATCGCGCCCTGCGCAACGGTACAAACATGGGTCGAACAGCTGATTTGGACGGTATCGGGTCGCGGCGGACGATGCAGTGGATGTATGCTTTTTTGCAGGACCCGCAGAAAAATTACGACGGAGAAACTATTGATCATTTGCCCGGTGAGCGTTCGGCGGCTTATGTGGCGAAGATGCCCAAAGAGGAATTGCATGCTATTGCTGTGTTCCTGTCCGAATTGAAATCGGATCAGGGCTCTTCTTCATCGCCGATTCCGCCAAAAGGCGAATCACCGTTTATTGATTCGATGGTCAAGACGTGGGCGCCGAAAGAATGGAAGTCGAAATACAAAGATATACGCGACGATCCGGAGGTGCTTAAACGTGCCAATGAGGCCGCTGTTGAGGAGATGAAGAAACCATGAGTCAGCCGTGGGAAGATAAAGAATATGTTAAATATACATTGTGGTTTGTGTTTGCCTGTGTGATTTACAGCATTATCGGCTTTTCATGGGGGGCGCTGATGGGTGGTATCCACGAATTCCGGCATTTTGTTGATCAGCGCATGTTCGGCAAGCTGATTGTCCGCGCGCATACCCATATTAACCTGCTTGGTTGGGTGGAAATGGCGATTTTCGCGTCAGTTTATTATATAATACCACGTTTGGTGAAACGACCTATCTATAGTCTGAAGCTGGTCAAGGTACATTTCTGGACGCATAACTTCGGGCTTATCGGTATGGTCGTTTTTTTTACCACCGCAGGCATTGTTGGCGGTATGGCGAGTGTAACAATGACACCGCCAGAGGTGGAGGCGTTGGTGCGTCCCTGGTTGGCGACGATGGGTATTTTCGGTTCGATTGTGCTGCTGGCTAATTTTATCTGGGCTTACAATATCTTCCGCACCTGTGCGGGTTGGGATAAATCTTGATGCGTTCGCTGCTTTTTACCGGTGTGCTGCTGATGTCGGCAGCGATTGGCGCTTGCGATACGGATTTTGGCAGCGTCGGCGGTGGTGGCGTGTTTCTTCAAGGTAAGCCCGCCCCTTCACTGAAGACCAAAACACTTAGCGATGTGGGCGGTGATATGTCCAAGTTAACCAGTTACCGCTATCCCGATCCGCGTATGTATCAGTTGTCATTTGACGAGGCGCTGAAACAGAAAAAGCCGATTGTGCTCGAATTCGCGACGCCGGGCCATTGTACGCAATGCGATCAGCAGTTGCAGTTGATGAAGGAAATGCTCAATAAATACGAGCACAAAGTTCTTTTTCTGCACATGGACCAATATTATAACCCCGAAGCTTACGATGCTTTTCAGGTGCGCGGCGAGCCATGGACGTTTGTGATTAACCGGCAGGGTAATGTTGATGTGGTGTATCCGGGGCGGATGCTTTATCAGGAAATTGATCCGGTATTGGCTGCTTTGACGGCTAGCGACGATGCCACGGTTTCGACGGCCAAGAATTCAAACGTACAGAACAAACCATCAGGACAGGGGAAATAATATGGCGAGCGATTGGCAGGAAGTGCAATGTGATCTGCATCCAGACAAAGCCGGAATGCTCTGGGATTTGGTACTTTATGTGCCGACAGTCGGGTTTCTGTTGTTATGGGGTGTCAAGCTCTGGTATGCGGGCGGTGATCAGCTCTGGGTTGGTTACGGGTTGATGTTTCTGGGGTCGTTTTTTGCCATTGTTGGTGGCGGACGTGTGATGCGGCGTATGCTAATCCATCCGCAGGCACCGGTGGCGTTGGATATTAGTCGCCAGCGGGTACGTATGTCGTTAAAAAACGGGCAGAGCGCGTCGCTGATCAAGAACATCCGCTTTTTTTCAGATCATGCCGGTAAATCGTTCGGTCTGACCGGTACGGATGCCATGGGTAATAAGAAACAGTATGTATTTCATCGCAAACAATTCGTTGAAGATGACTTTATGGCAGTCATTAAGGCACTCGACCACTATAAATAAGAGCCACTTGCAAAAGTCCGGGTGGATGAGTTGCAATCCCGCTTCGAGTGCGATTTTGAGTTGGAATGAGGTGAATGGTGGTTCCATTTGCCGAAATTACAACTCAAAAT
>QILF01000071.1 GCA_003233235.1 Zetaproteobacteria bacterium | reverse complement strand
AATGACCCAAAGTGCCGCCATCACGGCAGCGGCCTCGGTGCTGCCGCCGAAGTAGCTGACAAAACCGACGTAACCCGCCTCACGCACGCCGAAACCGTTAAAAGAAACAGGTAGCGCCGTAACCAGCGCCACAATACCCACCATCACAGCATAAGCAGCAAATGACATCTCTAATCCGGCGGCATGACCAAGCACCATCGTGGAAATGACAATGCTGAACTGAAACACAAACGACAAACCCAGACTCTTCCACCAGGCGAGAATAAAAACGGACTGATCAAGCGGCAAACCCTGCCAGCGGTGTAAAAATCCGGGCAAGCGACGATGCCAGAAAGGATAGGTAAACATACCTATCCACAGCCCCGCCACAGCCACCAACCACAGGCCCAACCAGTGCTTCGGTATCTCCACCATAAACATGCATACGCTGGTCAACATCGTCAGCGCCAACACACCGTTGATGCGTTCCAGAATCACGCTGGCCGCCGCCTGCCAACCCGCACCTTTGCGACCACGCGCCAGCAGAAAGCCGCGCACCACATCGCCGCCGATAATGGAAGGAAGGAATAAGCTTAAAAACATCCCGAGAAAATAAATCTGAATTTTACGCGAAATACGCACCGTCAAACCAAGGCCGCGCGCCAACCATGTCCAGCGAATCGCCGATAGAATCTGACCACAGAATACCAATACACAGGCCAATACCACCCAGCGCACATCCACCTGTCGCAGACGAGCCAGCACAGCATCCATATCAATGTAATTCACCAGTGCTGCCAGCAACATGATGCTAACCGCAATTTTGATGAGCGATTTAATCACCGGATCAATCTTCCACCAGACCAGTCTTCCACCGGATCAGTCTTCCACCGCCTCCGGCATCTGCCCGACACGCCTGCGCACAGTGTAGTGTCGGCGCTCGCCGGAGCCAAAATAAATCCTTACCTGCATTTCCATAATCAACCCGATACCGAACAACAACACACCACTGATAATAAGCAGTGAACCGAACTGCAATAACGGACGTCCAGCCAGTTCCATATCAAACAGCAGCTTGCCAAGGCTCAACCACAGATCAATAACGAAACCGGTGCCAAAACTAAGCAGGCCAGCCGACCCGAAAAGCTGCAAAGGCCGATCTGTGAAATGCTGGAAAAACATCACCAGCAGCAAATCGACGAGCACCCGTGTGGTGCGCCCGATACCGTATTTACTCTCACCGAAACGGCGTGGTCGATGACTGACCACTTCCTCGCCAAGACGCGCCCCGTACAAAGCCGCCATCGCCGGAATAAAACGATGTTGTTCGCCGTATAAACGTAGATTCTTAGCCACTTCGCTGCGAATCAACTTCATCGGGCAACCGTAATCGTGCATGCGCACTTTTGTGGAACGGCGAATCAAAGCATTGGCCACCCGCGATGGGAAATTGCGACTCAGACCTGAATCCTTACGATTCCGACGCCAACCGTTCACCATATCCAAATCGTCGTCTTTCAAGCGCTTGAGCAGCCGGGGAATATCCGCCGGGTCGGTCTGTAAATCACCATCCATATAAACAATATATTCACCACGCGCCGCTTCAAAACCAGCACTCATCGCCGCAGTCTGACCGAAATTCCGGCGTAGCTGAATGCCCTGCACATGCGCATCGTGCTCGCTGGCCTCAATGATGCGGGCAAAGGTATCGTCGTCGGAACCATCGTCTACCAGAATCAGTTCATAGGTATAATCAGCCAGTGCCACCGCCACCTCATCGACCAACAGCGGGATATTTTCCTGTTCACGGTAAACCGGAACAACAATGGAAATAAAATCTTCAATCATGCGCCCTCCCGGCTCTTATTCGATTGGTTCTGTCGCTGATTTAACGGCTTCAAGCTGACCAGCAACAGCCACTGCCGCGCATACATCCCGTGCCGACGGGCATGTACGACAAGCCATGGCAGAATCCTATCAGGAAAATCCGCCAGCGCCGCCTCCGGCATAACCACCGCCTTGCCCTCGGTCAACCATGCAGACACCTTTTGCATATCGCCAAGCAGGGGCAAGCGCCCGCCATGATAATATAATAGAGATGGCTGAAAATAACGGTAAGTAGCCAGTTCAGAGCCGTCAAACCCTGCTTTATCGGCAGCCTGAGCCAATGCTGGAGCTGCTTTCGCACGATCCAGCATCGGCAGTGGAAAAGCCGCCAGCAACGCCACACTTACCGCCATGCCACCCGCCAACCACAGTGCACAAGCACGCGTTTCGCATTTTCGTGCCAATAATGATGTGCAGACAAGCGGTAAAAAACACAGACCATAAACCCACGTCCCCGGCCATTTAAGATTCAACGCCACAGCCGCCCCGACCGTCACAAGAACCGCCAATAACAATGCGCCGTTACGCATCCACAGCCGTGCGCGCACCTCACTGTCACGCATCCACAACGCCATAAGTACTGCCGCCGCCGGAAAAGCCGGCAGCATATAATTCGGCAGTCGTGTACTCGCCGCAGTGAAAAAAATAAGAAAAATACCAATCCAGCACAATAAAAACAAACGAACAGGCTGTGCTCTGAGTGCATTTAATCGCCAGCCGCCGAACAGCAAGGCGGAAACCAACAAACCGCTCCACGGGAACCAACCGAGCAAAAATGTCACCCCGTAAAAACCCGGAAAACCGCGATGCCCCTGCAACGAATGCGTAAAACGGTCAATATTATGATGCAGTAGAAAACCCTTCAGCCATTCTCCGTCAGTCAACACACCAACACCGATATACCACGGCAAAGCAATGAGCAGAATAAGCGCCAGCCCCCAAAACGGTCGGAATTTCATCACATCCTGAAAACGCCCCATCAGCAATAAAAAACTCAGCATGATAAGTCCCGGCAGGGCAATCGCTACCGGCCCTTTGGCCAGCACGCCGAAACCAAGCGCCGCATAAGCCAGTATCAGCAGGCGTGTCGAACGCATACCTTCAACGTAAAAACACAGCAATGCCAACATCGCGATAGCGATAAAAAGAATCAGCAACGGATCCGGCGTCGCCGCCCGTGCAATCACGGCGATGTGCAAGCTCGTTGCCAACAACAGCCCCGCCAGCAGCCCACTGCGTGCATCCAGAAGCCGCCGCACAAAATACCAGACGACGACCACCAGCGAAGACATCGCCAGCGCCGACGGCAGCCGCGCCGTCCATTCATGCACACCGAAAAATGAAAACAGCGGCATCATCAACCAGTAAAGTAAAATGGGTTTATCAAAGCGCAAACTACCGTTGAACATCGGAACCCACCAGTTACCCGCAGCCAACATTTCGCGCGCGCAAACCGCATTGTTCGGCTCATCCACATCCCACAACGTATGCCCGCCGAGCATGAACATAAAACTCAGCCCCGAAAATAACAACAACCACGGCAAAGGCCGCTCCGCCATGCGCTCAAACATCAGCAACAAGCTCATGCAAACGACGGGTAATCAACGAAACATCACCGCTGATAAACAAACGCTTGCGCCGCGAGGACTGCCCGGAAGTGACTTCCACCTGCCGTTTGGCGCAACCCAGTGCCCCGGCCATAAAATCGACAATCGCCGCATTCGCTTTTCCATCCTGCGCAGCTTCGCGTACGGCGATTTTCAATGCATCGCCATGCATGCCGCGAAGGCTCGGCTTGCGCGCACCGGGCTGGGCATGCACGTTCACATAAAGGCCGTTTTTTGCAAGCGTAATCGCTGTCATAAGGAGTGCATCATCTAGGCTGCCCATGCGTGCACGCTGTCTTTAACGGACTGGAACCACTCATCCTCATTTGCGCAAGATTGATTCGCCACCCATAAAGATTCCAACCATGCCTGCAATTTTTCAGGTTGATAAAAGGGTATATCAACACCTGCCTGAATAAATGCGGTAAACATTTCAAGATTCAGCGGAATAATTTTCGTCTTGCCCCCATAGTAGCGGGTATGCAACCGGTTCAGATTGAAAAAATGCGCCAGCGCTCCCTTGCTAATGGATGGAGCAATAAAAATACAGTATAATTCTTTGCCTTTTTCAGCCTTCGCTCTTCCGAAGTGTCTGGGTACAGATTCATTTTCCATGCGGAACTGTGTTTCGCCAGCAGACATGGTCACCTCTACAATCATAGCAAAGTTTTCGTAATCAATTTCGATGTCAGGCCTTTTGCCGGGCGCAGTATTCAGAGGCATCCCATCAATATCCACGACAAAGTTTCCATCCACGCTCAAGGCATAATTCAACATCACAAAGGCTCGCCATACATTCCATTCCAAAAATAATGGTGCATCGGGAACTTCCCTTGCTCTTATTTTTCCAAAAACATCGCGAATATCTGAAAAGTTCTCGTGTGATTTAAGCTCTTTCTTTTTCTCTATAATATTCTTCGCTTGGATACCCTGCTCTACCGTATGAAGCATATCCTTCAACTCTTCGGTATCCTTGGCCTCCAGTTGCGAATAGCCCAGAGAGCGCATGCGCTCTAACAATCGCCCCCTGTCATCGGAAAGAAGCTGGATCGTGAATGGGTTAAACAGGTAAGCCTTGAAGGATTGTATATCCTCAAACGCCAACGGGACTCGGAGCGTATTATCAAGTATGAAATCTACATCTTCTTTTCTTGCCCGCGAAATAATCAATCGGAACGTTAGCTTTTCAAAAGTAATTAGACGTGTTGCATGTAGATAGCGAATAAACGCATCAGCATAATCCCACATATTGCCACGCTTGGTTCTGATGAATTTTGCTAAAGAAACTTCTGGACTTTCCCGCGTCTTGAGTACTTTTTTCCTGATCTCATCCTTATAGATAGCCTTTATTTCCCTCTCGAAACATTGCGCCACATATGTCTTCCGGCTTCCTACGAACTGTTTCGATTGCTGCCTGAATAAGCGCACCTTCCTGACTATATCGTCATATTTGTTGATATGTGTCAATTGAATGAAAAATAAAGCTATCTCCGTTTTCGATATGCTTTCCAAATCGCGAACCAAACGAATAAGCTCAAGATATGGCCTGACGAAAAAGGCACTAGGGAAACCTTGGTGGTAAGGCGAAGGTAGCTGAAATTTCAGAAGTTGGCGCGTAATGGTTTCATCCGGCCTTCTTCCTTCAAGCAATTCTTTGCCTGCATCCGTCAAGGCAATAGCAGGTTTCAGGTCAACAAATCCAAGGGCTTTGGGGGCGCGGGTGATTCTATCTCGTGCGGCAAGAGCAGGATCTTTAGGCATGACATGCCCTTCATAAAAAGCCGATTTAAACAGTTGCTTAAAATAATTCTCCTGCAAAGTTGAATTTCCTGACCACTTCTTCCCAGCGAATTGTTCGCAAAGAAGCCCTATCTCAGGAACAATCTTTTCAATTGATCTTGGCGATGTAAATGCAAAAAGTGTTCTGGTTTTTCTCAGATTGGCCATATTATTTCCAGAATACTTTTTCCTCCCCAGCCATAGACTTAGGCTGAAAAATATCCTTGCCGGAGTCCAAATATGTTGCGATACGTGTTGATGCGACGTCCATCGCCTTTGATGATATATCGCATCCGATAAACCGGCAGTCATTCCTGATCGCCGCAATCGCTGAAGAGGCGCTGCCCATAAATGGATCGCAAACAACAAAATCTTTTTCCGCACTCGCATATATCATGGCTTGAAATAACTCGACAGGTTTTTGCGTTGGATACGATGCACGATGAATTCTTTTAAATCGCCAGACATCGGGAAAGCTTCGGTTTCTTATCTTTCGATTGTTTCCATTGGTAGCAAATACAATGTATTCATGTCGACGCCTGAAATAGTGACCCATACCAATATTCACTTTGTCCCAAGTGATAAGATTCTTCACATCAAAATATTTTCTTACCATCGACCCAAGCGACAGCAGGGAAAAGGAATCAAACATAATATACAAATGCCCGGATGATCGCTTGAGTACCCGTCTGCATTCCGACAGAAATGCGGCATAATTTTCTTCTGTATCTTGGAACTCGGAGAACCACTTCCCATCAGCAGCCCCCTTGTTTGCATATTGGCCAACAATTCTTCCGTGTCCAAGTTTGAGTTTATTGTTCATTCCAGAATATGCAGGGTCTGTGACAATCACATCGACGCTACCCGCCGGGAGTTTTCTCAAAAACCCCAGCGCATCATCCTGCAAAATTTTTATCCTGCCATCGCTAAATTCAATTGCATCTGAATCGTCACAAAGTGAATCGTCTATTCTGTGATCCTGATCTTCAATAAATGCCAACACAGTTTGCAAGTGTTTTCCCGTAATATCTCCATTACTTTTTAGCGGAATATGATGCTCGGCAATATACTGGAAAAGTTCTTTTTCGTTAACTGAGAATTCTCTAGCTAAACTCGCAATCCCATATATCTTTTCAACTGAAGCATGGGTGCACGCTTCTTGAGGCGAGATTTCCGTATGTAAATCAGTCAATTGAAGTCACCCTAGCAGATTCAGCGCGATGCGTTGCAGGCTTGGAACCAGAAAATCATCAAGGAAATATGCCGCAAAAATCACCAGCATCGGTGACAAATCCATACCGCCAAAGGCAGGCATCCGGCGGCGAATAGGGAAAAGGAGCGGTTCGGAAAGCTGAACAATCACACGCACAATCGGATTGTACGGATCAGGCGACACCCACGACAACACTGCACGCGCAATAACCACAATAATCACTGCCGAAAGCAGCACATGCACCAGTCCGGCCAACGCCTGTAGAAAATATCCAAGTAGAAACATCAAACCACCTCCGGCATTAAGCTAGACCCTAATTCCCGCGAACGTTTGGCGGCAGCAGTGAGTGCGTTACGCACGACATCGGGAAGATGCCCATCAAACATCGTCTCCAATGCCGCCTGCGTCGTACCGCCCGGACTGGTCACTTGCTGACGAAGCTCCTCGGCGGACTTGCCGCTATCCACAAGCATCTTGGCAGCACCCAGTACCGTTTGATTGACCAGCGTCTTACTTAATTCAGCACCTAAACCCATCGATTGACCGACAGTCTGCATCAACTCGGCCAACAAGAAAAAATACGCCGGTCCGCTGCCCGACACAGCGGTCACCGCATGCATCAATTGTTCATCATCTACCCATGCTGTTTTTCCGGAAGCCGCCAACACATATTCGCTCCGTTGACGATGCAAATCACCTGCTTCGCTGAATAATACGGACATTCCCTCACCAACCAGACACGGTGTATTCGGCATCACACGCACCAACGCAGCATCTGCGCCGAGACAATCGACAATACGAGCCAGATTCACACCTGCGGCAATGCTGATGACCGTGCAATCGAATGAAACGTCTGCCAATTCGGTCAACACAGCATCGATCTGCTGTGGTTTGACGGCCAGAACAAGCACATCGCTGGCTGTAGCGACAGTCGAAATCTCCGCGCATGAAACAATGGCGTACTTCTCTTCCAGCATCGCAAGGCGCTCGCTGCTGATATCCGTCACGCGAACATGTGTCGCGGCATGGCCGCCGCTAAGCAGCCCGGCAACAATCGCCTCGGCCATATTGCCACCGCCGATAAAACCGATATTGAGATTCCGCATATCCGCCATCCTTATGAAATCGAATCGAACAAGCCCGAACCAATGCGCACCATGTTCGTTCCTTCACTGATTGCCGTTTGATAATCGTGGCTCATGCCCATACAAAGTGCCAATTTCTGCGGCAACGCGTTGCACAGGCTCCCATTCATTAACGCTTCCCGCAAGCCGCGCAGACAAGCAAAAGCATCTGCAGCATCACATCCCCTGGGCGCCATGCACATCAGCCCGACAAGCTGTAATTCAGGAATTTCATTCACGGCCACGGCCAGTTCAGGCACAGTCTCCGGGCGAACCCCGTGCTGATGCGCCAGTCTTCCGACATTAACTTGCAACAATACCGGCAAGCGCCGATCCGTAACATGCCGCGCCACAGCCAGTGCCACGTCGATATTTTCAACGCTGTGCCACATCGCGGCATGGCGAGCGATATATTTGGCTTTGTTCTTTTGCAACGGACCAATCATGTGCCAGCGTACCGTAGGATAATGTTGCGCCCGATCACGCAATTGTTGCGGGCGCGACTCTGCAAAATCCTGCTGCCCGGCTTCAATCAATTGCACAACATCTTTTTCTGCCGCATATTTTGAAACGGCCAGCAAGCGCACGCCATACGCATCCAGATCGCAGCGTAAAACCCGCCACCGATCAAGCAGTTCCAGAGATTTCGTATGCGCCATCTGCTCCCGCCGACTCAGTCGTTCTGACCCACACGCCGGGCGGCCCAAACCATGATAAAACTGAACACCCCGTAAACCACCACCGCCTGCGCCAGTAGAATCCATGCCTGGGCAAAACTAACATCGACAATCACCAGTGCCGCCAAACCGGCTATGAGCGTTAATGCGACAATAGCCAACACACTGTGCGCCTGCGACAGGCCGAGATACATCAAACGATGATGCAAATGATCGCGCCCAACATAGGCAATCCACTCGTGCACATTGCTCACATCACCACGTAAAATACGTGCAACAGTCGTATAAATCATATCGAAAACAGGTACGGAAAAAATCAGCAGCGGCGCGGCATACGCCTGCAAAGCACTGTGATCAGACCAATCACCCATCACCGCAATGCCGGCCATCATCCAGCCGAGATATGTGCTTCCGGTATCGCCCAGAAAAGCCCGCGCAGGCTGTTTGTAGCGAGCATTGTCGGGCAAAAATCCGAGCGCAGCACCAGCCACAGCCACACAAAGCAAAAGCATCAATGCCTGCCCTGTGGTTATGGCCAGCAAACCCATCAACAGGCAAATCGTCGCCGCCAGACTGGCTGCCAGTCCGTTAATACCATCAAGAAAATTAAATGCATTGGTAATGCCGATAATCCACAATGCCGTAAGCGCATATTCCAGAAAATTATCCACATATTGACCCATATCGTGGCCGAAGATATGCGCCATCCATGTATGATGTCCGAGTTCCAGCACCAGACCTGAGCCGAGCAGGATGCCAACTGCAATCATTTGCACCAACAGTTTAAAAGAAGCAGATAACCCGCGCACATCATCCCACAGGGAGACCAGCGCCACCATCGCACCGGTTATGCATATCGCCTTCAATTCAAGCGAATAGTTAAAATTGAGGAACAAGGTGATATTCACCGATAAAAAAACCGCCAGCCCGCCGATACGTGGCGTCGGCTGCAAATGCACACGGCGTTCGTCGGGATAATCCATCGCGCCCATACGTCCGGCCAGCCAAATCACTATCGGCATAAAGGCATAAGTCAGCAATGCAGCGGCTGCGAGGAGCTTCATTCCCTGTAGAAAAAGGCTTATCTGCCCCCAAGGTAACGAAATTAATGC
>QILF01000054.1 GCA_003233235.1 Zetaproteobacteria bacterium | reverse complement strand
TTCGGCAAATGGAACCACCATTCACCTCATTCCAACTCAAAATCGCACTCGAAGTGGGATTGCAACTCATCCACCCAGACTTTTGCAAGTGACTCTGAACAACTCATGATTTGCGATAACGCACGCAAAACAAGCAATTTCTGCATTAAAGATTTGAGCAATAGCACGGCTATTGCGAAATGTTGCAACGCCGGGTTGGTGCATGATGAATGCAACAGCGAATTCATGAATTGATCAGAGCTTCCTTAGCCTAAACACCATAACATGACCAAATGGTCATGTTGCGGGCAACTTCCGGTAATGTCATCACAATAGCATGTCCTCCCTCGGTCGTCTTTCCAAGGAGATATTCATGCTGATTCAATATCGTTATATTCCACTGATACTCGGTTGTATGATTCTCTTGCCAATTTTCACTGCCGATGCAAATGAGCATCCCACAGAGTTCAGAACAATTCTTTCAAATATGGAAAACTCTGCAGAAGGCATGGTTGATACAGCCTTGGCAAAAGATACAGCCAGTTCTCAAAAACTGTATAAAAAAATCCAACAAAATATGTCCCGGTTGCATCGTGGGTTAGCTGGACAGCCTTTTGATGAACGCAGGTCACGTGAGTTACTCATGACATATTCATGGATGCGTGTGATTGCGATAGATATAAAACAAAGTGCATGGGTCGGAACAGCAATAGCAGCCAACCAATTAAGCGCTTCAATTCTACGTTTTACTAACTACCCCACCCTGAGACAGCGAGATACTGCATGGATGGATTATCTTGGCCGTGAGTTACTTTTGCTAAATTTGGAAGGTGCTAATACGAATGCTCAGTTATTGAACGCTCGCCGTATAGACGTTGTAGAAACATGGGCACGGATTAAAAAAGCGCTTATCGGTAAAGATTTTGCCAATAAACCACTGGTCATGAAAGGTGACCGCCTCATTCGTCTTTTGCAGAAAAACCACGACCCCAAAACAAGCATTGCAACAGCTAGAAAGCTGTTGGCTTTTGTAGATGAGATTGAGAAGATCAAATAACACCCTTAACGAAGACTTTTGCAAGTGGCTTTGGAGTAACATAAAAACATGCTTTCTAACCCGAAAGATGGATGTGAAAGCGAAGTTAAGCGCATAAAACATAGAGCATGGGGCTGTGCGCTGCTTGTTGCACTGATGGCTGGGTGCGCCAGTTATCAGCCACTTCCATTAGAACCACCGACCAGCCTAAAAGATGCTATCAACCTCTTGAATATGGATACATCAAAGCGTTCGGAGTTACCAAAAATTTGGCGAAATAGCAGTGTGAACGTCGGCAATGGATTGGATGAAGCCGATATCGTTCAATTGGCGATACTAAACAATCCTAATCTACAGGCGGTGCAAACACGGCTGCAAGAGGCACGCGCGCAACTGATTCAAGCTGGTTTATTACCTGATCCGCAGTTGAATCTATCTACTGATATTCCGGGCAGTAATGATCCGGCACTGATGAGCGCTTACGGTTTCGGTCTGGGATTTGACCTGAAATCGCTGATCACTCGTGATGCCAGGCAAAGCGTCGCAACCAAACAGGCTCGGACAACCTATCTACAAGTGCTGTGGCAGGAATGGCAAATCATCCAGCAGGCGCGCATGTTGTACCGTCGCGCCCTGATTCAGCAACAACAGATTGAGCTCACTTACGCACAATTCCTGCAAACACAAACAAGCTGGCAAACGCAAAAAAACGCATTGGATCAGGGCAATGCCACACTGGATATGGAAGGCTTGGCACGCACTTCGATGATGGATGCTCAAGCCGCATGGTTTGAAGCTAAACGGCAACGAAACAAAACGATGCACAGTCTGGCTTTACTAATGGGTTTGTCTGCCCAAGCCAAAATGTTGTTGACCCCGCTCACGCAGGGCTTGCCATCGCTACTTGCACCACCGTTACGAGGTAAAGCTTTGCGAGCGTCGCTGGAGAACATTAACCACAAGCGACCAGACTTACTGGCGCTACAGTCTGGTTACGAAGCGCAGGAAGCACGTGTGCGGGAACAAATACTATCCCAGTTTCCCGGCTTCACCATTGGTGTCAATAATCTCAGAGACACCGGTGGTGTCTGGACACTTGGGCCATTCATCAATCTAAACTTGCCTTTATTGAACGGTAATCGGGGTAATATCGCTATGGCTCGGGCTACGCGTTCCCGATTGCGGGCGGAATACCATGATCGCCTTATGGCTGCCGAGACACAGGCAAACAGGCTGCTTAGTGATCAACAGCTAGTATTTGACGAGTTGGCAGCATTGAAAAACAGGTTGCCAGACTTAGATATATTAATGCGACGCATGCGACAAGCTCTGGTCAGCAGCAATGTGGATATGCTGACGTTTACGACATTGCAAAACAGCTATTTCTCCCAGCGAATGAAAGTGTTGATGCTTGAACAGGCTATTCTTGAGCAGGCAGTTGCACTGGATACGGTACTAGGCGAATTACCTCTATCAATTAAAAGTACAGGAGATCAGCCATGAGGCTTTCTATAAAAAAAGCTGCCAAATGGACAATCGGGTTAATACTGCCTAGTTGGATGTTTCTGATTTCGCTGCCATTCGCTGCTGTCGCTGAGAATAACCCGGTAAATTACACCGTAAGTGTGGGCAAAATTGTGCAGAAAAATGTGCATGAATGGTTTCACGTTTATGGCCGTGTCGGCTTTGATGATGCAACACTGCAAAACGTTAATCTGGCTTATAGCGGGCAGGTCATTCGCCTGCCTATGCTGGCGGGAGAGCCTGTGAGCAAGGGACAGATACTGGCTGAAATCAAGGTTGATCCTTCTGTAGCATCTGCTTATCAGCAGGCACTGGCTGATGCCAGCTTTGCGAAATCCGAAGTGATGCGCACACAAAAAATGCTGGCGGGTCAGTTGGCGACCCAATCACAATTGGCGTCAGCACAAAAAAGACTGAGCAATGCCCGCACGCAACTGCATCAATTGCGGCAAAAGGGTTTTGACAAGTCGGTTCATGTTATACGCGCAGAATTTGATGCAGTGGTGGCATCGGTTTCTGTTCAAGCAGGGCAACGAATTACTGCGGGAACCACGCTGATGCAACTGGGGCATCCGGATCGATTGAAGGTTATCTTGGGGGTGGAGCCCGCAGATATTCTCCAGATTAAGTCAGGCAATACGGTGTTGCTGCATGCCGCTTCGACTCCAAACGCAACAGTAAATGCTTCAGTTGATCGCGTACTTCATGCCGTTAATCCGCAGACAAGGCTGGTCGATGTGTTGGTGCGGCTGGCTGGCGATCAGGCTAGGCCGTTTCTACCCGGTATGACTGTATCAGCCGAACTTGCTGGCAGGAACTTACCGCATGCGTTAATGGTTCCGCAGAGCGCCCTAGCACAGCAGGGCGGAAAGACTGTGCTTATGCGTGTGAATCAAGGTGTAGCGAACAGCGTATCAGTACGTGTTTTGCTGGAGCAGGATAATCATGCTGTCATTACGGGTGATATTGCTGAAGGACAGTCGATTGTGATTAACGGTGTCGCCGAGCTGCATGATGGCGATGCCCTACAGGTGAAATCGTTACCGTGAGCTTCTCTAACTGGATACTCTCTCATCGTCGCTCGTTGCTAACCCTTTTGCTGATACTGGCTGCTATGGGCGCTATGCGTGCGTTTCAGATGCCCGTCGGCCTGTTTCCGCAAGTGACTTTCCCGCGTGTTGTCGTGACGTTGAATTCTGGAGACAGGCCTGCCGAGCAGATGGAAATTCAGGTGACTCGATTAGCTGAAACCGCCGTTCGCTCGGTACTAGGTGTCGTTGACCTGCGCTCTAATACCAGCCGTGGCAGCGCCGATATTTCGATAAACTTTGATTGGGGTACGGACATGGTATCTGCTGCGTTGCAAGTCGCTGCGGCACTCAACCAGATTCAGGCGCAATTTCCGTCAGGTACCGATTTTATTGTGCGTCGAATGGATCCCACTGTATTTCCAGTCATAGCCTATAGCCTGACCTCGGATCGAATCTCTGCCGTTAAATTACGTGACTTGGCTTTGTACCAGCTCGTTCCTCTGCTTTCGAGTGTGAATGGCGTTGCACGGATCGGTATACTGGGTGGTAATCAAGAAGAATACCGGGTCGAAATCAAACCGGATCAGTTGCACGCCTTCGGGGTCAGTTTACAGCAAGTGGCAACGGCACTCGCGGCTAGTAATATCCTGACCACTGTAGGTAAAATTGAAGACAGGTATAAACTGTTTCTTACCGTTGCTGATACGCGTTTTGATAACATTGATGCCATCAAGCGAACCGTACTAAAAAACGGCGCAAACGGCATTGTAGAACTGGAAGATGTCGCCCTTGTCAAACGTTCCACAAAACCGAAGTGGACCAAAGTAACGGCAGACGGCAAGAATGCCGTGCTGTTCATGGTGTATCAGCAACCGGGCGGAAATACGGTACAGATTGCCGATGATGTCAAATCACGCCTCGCTATCGTCCAGCTCAAATTACCCGCAGGTGTGCTGGTGCATCGTTGGTATGATCAAAGTGAATTAATTCTGGCATCGGCTAAGAGTGTGCGTGATGCCATTTTGATCGGCGTTGTCTTGGCTGCACTGGTATTAATTGCCTTTCTTAGGAACCTACGCATCACTCTGATCATGATCGTGGTTGTACCGGCAGTATTTGCGACCAGCGTTCTGATGCTCGACTTGTTTCATTTCAACTTCAACATAATGACGCTCGGAGGTATGGCGGCAGCCGTGGGGTTGGTGATTGATGATGTCATTGTGATGATAGAACAGATTATTCGCCAGATACGTCAACGCGCCGAGGCCAAAGATGGATTTTCACAAGAGGTAATGCTTGCTGCTGCCGATTTCTTCCATCCTCTGGCAGGCTCATCAATGGCGACCACAATCATTTTTCTTCCCCTTGCTTTTTTAAGTGGTGTCACCGGAGCCTTTTTCAAGGCGCTTTCTGTCACCATGGCTTGCTCTCTGATTGTCTCATTTATAGTTGCCTGGCTGGTTGTTCCCCTGTTGGCAGCCCATCTGCTACGCCGACAGGATGCCGAGGCTGAGGATGAAGGCCCGTGGCAAAAAAGAACCCTTGAAATTTATGCGCGAAGTTTAGCTGGTCTTTTACGCAAACCCATAATGTTGGTTCCAGTTGTTCTTGCACTGGTAATAGCTGGCTACATTGGCTATCGAGGGGTTGGCAGCGGTTTTATGCCACATATGGATGAAGGTGGATTTGTACTCGATTATATAGCTCCGCCGGGCATGTCATTGACGGAAACAGATCGTCTAATCTCGCAAGTTGAGAATATTCTGAAGAAGATTCCTGAAGTCGACACATGGTCACGGCGAACAGGTACAGCTCTTGGTGGTTTTATTACGGAACCGAATGCTGGAGATTTCTTTATTCGGCTGACGGGTTTCCCGCGTCGGGATATTGAGGCCATTATGGATGATGTGCGGGAACGGGTGCATCAACAGATTCCATCTCTGGACATTGATTTCGCCTTGTTGATGGAAGACATCATTGGTGATTTGACTGCCGTGCCGCAACCAATTGAAATAAAACTTTATGGTGACGACCAGCAGGAACTAATGACACTGGCCCCCAAAGTGGCCGACGCCATCACTCACATCAAAGGTGTAGTTGATGTACGCGACGGTATTGTGATTGCCGGTAATGCACTGGTTATCAAGGTGGACCGGGCTAAAGCAGCACTGGAAGGCTTGGATCCCGATGCTGTTACGCGCCAGCTCAACATTCTGTTAGCCGGACAGGTAACAACCAGCGTTCAACAGAGTCAGAAGATGATCGGGGTACGTCTTTGGTCGCCTGCGGCTGACCGGGATTCTATTCTCAAACTCGAACGTATGTCCTTACAGGCTCCCGATGGACATTGGTTGCCGCTCAAACGGATTGCATCAATTCGAATCTTAACCGGGCAGCCCCAAATAACGCGCGAAAATCTCAAGCGTATGGTCGCGGTAACAGGTCGAATAAGCGGACGTGATATGGGTTCGGTAATGGCTGACGTAAAAACCCTGCTGGCATCCAATATCATCCCAACAAATATCAGAGTTGAGCTGGGAGGGCTTTATTTAGAACAACAGAAGGCTTTTCGTGGTCTAATGCAAGTCTTTGCTGCGGCCATCGCTCTGGTATTTGTGTTGCTGTTATTTCTATATGAGCGTTTTAGAGCGGCACTGGCTATTTTGAGTATGCCGCTGTTGGCTATGGGGATGGTATTTCTTGGTCTGTGGCTAACCAAAACTGAATTAAATATCACATCCATGATGGGGTTAACCATGATCATCGGTATTGTTACCGAGACTGCCATTTTCTACTACTCGGAATTTCGGCGTATCAGCCAGCCGGATGCGCACTGCTTACAGGATTATATCCAAGCTGGCTGTAATCGCTTTCGTCCCATCGCCATGACCAGCCTAGCGGCGATTCTAGCACTGATGCCGCTGGCACTCGCGCTCGGTGAAGGTGGAGCCATGTTGCAACCGATGGCCATTGCTATTGAGTTCGGATTGCTGGCGCAGTTGCCATTGGTGCTGCTTGTACTGCCGGTAGTGTTGTACTTGATGGATCGCCGACTTGGCATAGTAAGCGATGGCTCAAACCTTTAACGCGGAAATCGTTCATTTTACATGAGCAGTACGAATCATGATTTGTTCAGCGATTCTTTAAAGCCACTTGCAAAAGTCGTGAGCGGCGATTTACTTCCCCGCTCCGGCGCGATTTTGAGTTGGAAATGGAACCACCATTCACCTCATTCCAACTCAAAATCGCACTCGAAGTGGGATTGCAACTCATCCACCCAGACTTTTGCAAGTGGCTCTTTAGTGAAACAATAAAATAACAATCAGGACAACACACTCACCTGACTGATTTCAGTGCCGACTTTGATTTTATCAACCACATCCATGCCTTCTGTAACCTTGCCGAACACCGTGTATTGGCCGTCCAAATGCGGGTGTACGGCGTAGCAAATATAAAACTGGCTACCGGCTGAATCGGGATCGGAGGAACGTGCCATAGAAAGAACGCCGCGCTCGTGCTTGCGACTGTTAAATTCAGCCTTAACCTTATAACCCGGCCCGCCGGTTCCGTCGCCGCGCGGACAACCGCCCTGAGCGACAAAACCGGGAATCACACGGTGAAAATTCAGTCCGTCGTAAAAACCTTTACCTGCCAGTGCTTTGAAATTCGCCACGGTATTCGGCGCGTCATCGGAATATAATTCGATACAAATATCGCCTTCTCCGGTTTCGATACGAAGATGCGTTCCCTCGGGGACACCTTTATCGCCTGCCTGCGGTGCTTTGCTGAATAAACCCATATCTTTCTCCTGATGATTGCAAATCATGTGATTGTATCGTCTGTTTATGTGGCCGATGCGTCGATTCGTTGCTGCGCCGAAGGCAGCACCCGCTCCGGATGTAAAACCATGCGCGAGATCCCCTGTTTGACCCGCCCTGTGCCCAGAATCATGCTGTCATCCAATGTTATGGTTTTTTTCAAATCAGCCTGCGGAATTTCTCCGCGAGCCGCACAAAACACGACAACAGTCCCATCTTCACCCGGCTCCACCTGCTGCTCCAACTGAATCCGTTGCCCCTGTGCAAAGCGTCGCGCATCCGCTTGCGGTAAAACAAGTGCCGGAAGATGCCTCAGCCATTGCGGCAACGGCAGCAAACACATCTGAGGTGCGCTCTGTAACTGATCAAAATCCACCATCACCGCCTCCGGCCAGCCGGCTGTAGACAAGCGCCGCAGCTCGGTCACGCAACCGCCAACGTGCAGGCTTGCACCAATATCGTTGGCCAGTGAACGGATATAGGTTCCTTTAGAACAGTGAACTTCCAGCGTCAGCAAAGGTGCAACAAAGGAAATAAGCGTCAATTTGTGAATACTTACCGGACGCGCTGGCAATTCTACTTCGCCACCATCACGCATAATTTCATGCGCCCTGCGTCCATTGACATGAATGGCCGAATAAGCAGGTGGTCGCTGCTCAATGTCACCGCTAAATTGTGGTAACACAGCGTCAATCTCCGCCTGACCGGGCAGTGCGTCGTAACGCGCAATCACCTCACCCTCCATATCCAGCGTATCGGTCTGGAAGGATAAATCAAACGTCACCCGGTATGTTTTGTCGGCATCAATGCCCACACTGGAAAACCGCGTCGCCTCGCCAATCAGGATTGGTAGCATGCCGGTAGCCAGCGGATCAAGTGTTCCGGCATGGCCGGCTTTGATGCGCTTCTTTCCAGCATCAGAGAATAGGCGCGAAACTTCGTTCACAGCCTTACGCGAGGTCCAACCGGATGCTTTGTCTAAAAAAACAATGCCACATGCCACTTGGTCGCTATTGGGTTGGATCGGAGAATCAGTCAAGACGTTCTGTCACCGCCTGTCGGACTTTGCTGCGAATCACATCGAAGCTTCCGCACATATTCACACCGGCGGCATACCGGTGGCCGCCACCGCCAAGCGAAACAGCCAGTGCACCGACATCGGCATCGTATTTACCGCGAAAGGTCACCTTCCAAGATGAATCATCATCACCGGGACGCATAAATACAGCTATTTCCACACCCGTCAGACCACGTGCGAGATCAATCATACCTTCGGTGTCCTCACCATCGCTACCGGACTTACGGTACATCTCCGCATCGACATAAAGCCAAGCGCTACGTCCGTTATCCATCATTTTCAGCGTCTGCATGCAACTCACCTGTAAACGAAAACCGGCCTCGCTACGGCTCTCATAAACCTCGCGGGCCACCGGCCATGGCCGTGCACCAGCGCGAATCAAAGCGACCGCCATCTCGTGCACTTCGGCAGTGGTGTTTTCATTGCGGAAACTCGCCGTATCCGTCAAAAGCGTAACATATAGTGCATCCGCAACCGCAGTTGAAACAGGTAATTTCAGGTGTTGAATCAACTTATACACGATAGCGCCGGTAGCACATGCAGAGGTATCAATAAGGTTCATATCGCCAAAACAATCATTGGTCGCGTGATGGTCAATTACTGCCAGTTTGCGCTCGGCAAAAAAAGTATCGGAAAATCCCAAGCGCGCTTTTGAAGCGGCATCCAGACTGATGATAAGATCAACCTCGCCAGCAGAAAACACAGCACCGCAACTCATCTGATCGCTACCTTCAAGAAACCGGTAAATACGCGGCACACCATCTCTGTTATGCATATAGACCGTTTTACCAGCCGATTTAAGCGCATGATAAAGGGCAATTTGCGAACCGATACCATCACCGTCCGGGCTGCAATGTGTGGTCAGCAAAATACCACGTGCTGTCTTCATTTCAGCACAAAACTCAGCCAGATTATTACTCATGATTCAGGCCTTAACGAGGCCAGCAGGCTGGTCACATCGGCAGCGCCGTCGATAGCGTGATCCCAGCAGAAAGTTAGTCCCGGAAGCCGTCTGCGCGGCATTGCCTGGCGCAATTGGTGAGCAAAATGCGATGCCAGCCGATTCAACTGCGTGATACATGCCACTTGATCCGATTTGTCGAATTCACCCGGCTTATGCACCAGAACCCGTACCTGCTGACCACCATGCACAACCTCCAAACGGGTAATGCTGACTCCGGCCAATCGAGGATCGGCCATATCGCGCTGCATCAGCACGGCTAAAAGCCGCTGCATATCAGCATATAGCCTTGCTTTGCTGTTATTCCTGTGTGCAGCCATGATCAAAGCGTGGCCGCAATTTCCTCAATTACATAAAACTCGAAATTGTCACCCGGTTTGATGTCATTGAATTTCTCAACCCCGATACCGCACTCGTAACCGTTCTTGACCTCTTTAACATCGTCCTTGAAACGGCGCAGGGAAGCGAGTTTGCCATCGTAAACCAGCACGCCATCACGCAGCACACGTACCGATGAATCGCGAGTCACAAAACCATCGTTTACAAAACAGCCACCCACTGCGCCTGCTCTCGGTACCTGAAATACCTCACGTACCTCGGCACTGCCGATGACCTTCTCGCGTTCCACAGGCGCAAGCACACCAGCCATAGCATCACGCATCTCATCAATGGCATCGTAGATTACCTTATAAAAACGCACATCAACGCCTTCGACTTCGGCCAACCGCTTGGCCTTGTTTTCCGGACGCACATTAAAGCCGATAACAATGGCATTGGAAGCCGATGCCAGCATAATATCGGACTCGGTAATACCGCCGATAGCACGATGCACAACATTCACTTTCACTTCATCAGTGCCCGCCTTGGCCAGTGAATCGGCCATCGCTTCCACTGAACCGGTCACATCACCCTTAATCAGCACATTTACTTCCTTAGCCCCCTCACCCTGCGCGGAAGCAAACAAATCTTCCATACTGACACTCTTCTGCTGCTGCAAACCAATCTTGCGCTGCTGATCCTGACGGTAGCTGATAATTTCACGCGCCTGCCGATCATTTTCAACAACCACAATTTCCTGCCCTGCTTCAGGCACCGATTCCATGCCGAGCAATTCAAACGGCACAGATGGCCCTGCTGTACGATGCTGTTGCCCGTTTTCGTCCACGATGGCGCGAATGCGACCCGTCACCGTGCCGACAACAACGATATCGCCCTTCTTAAACGTGCCATTCTGAACCAACACCGTAGCGGCCGGTCCACGCCCCTTATCCAAGCGTGATTCAATCACAATTCCACGACCACGCTGATCGGGATTCGCCTTCAGCTCAAGAATTTCGGTCTGCAACGCCAACATTTCCAATAAATCATCGAGACCTTCCCCTGTTGCAGCGGAAACATTGACAAAAATAGCATCGCCGCCCCAATCTTCGGAAACAACCTCATGCTCGGAAAGTTGACGTTTGACCATCTCCGGGTCGGCCCCTTCCTTATCCATCTTGTTAACGGCAACAATCATCGGCACGCCAGCAGCACGAGCATGATTCAGAGCCTCAACCGTCTGCGGCTTCACACCATCGTCGGCAGCCACAACCAGCACAGCTACATCGGTCAGTTTCGCACCGCGTGCACGCAAGCCGGTAAATGCTTCATGGCCCGGCGTATCAATAAATACAACCCGTTCTCCGGAATCCAGTTTAACCATATACGCACCGATATGCTGCGTAATACCTCCAGCCTCGCCATCCGCCACATGCGCCTTGCGTAAAGCATCGAGAATAGACGTTTTGCCGTGATCCACATGTCCCATCACCACCACAACCGGCGATCTGGGTTTTCCCTGCTCATCATCTTCCTGCTTTTCGTCAATCAGCACGTCCTCTACGGCGGCGGCATTTACCATTTTCGGCGTATGTCCGAACTCTTCAACAATCAACAGCGCCGTATCGGCATCAACACTTTCATTAACCGTTGCTGCCATACCCATCTCTAAAAGCTTTTTAACCACCTCTCCACCCTTGATAGCCATGCGCGCAGCCAGTTCGGATACAGCAATATTTTCGGGAATTTCCACATCGCGTTTCACGAAATTATCGTCGTCTTTGTCAATAAAGCTGATGCGTTTTCGATCACCACGGGCCAGTCTGGCCATGCGCTCTTCCTGCTGCGGGGTCAAAACCTCATGACGTTTTTCGGCATAAGCTCTGCGTGCCGATTTTTCTGCAGGCGTCAGACGACGACGGCGAAAACCACCCTGCTGACCACCCGGTCCACCCGGAGCCCTGCGGCGAGGTGCTCCGCCTATTGTCGTATCCGGCGCAACCGCCACCGAAGGCGAACGGCCCGGTTGCGGCCCGGAAAAAGAACTTTGCCTCTGCTGCTGTGGACGTCCGGAATTACGCTGTGAACGTTGTTCAGCGCGTTCTTTTTTAATTTTATTCTCAATATCCTTGAGCGAAGATCTCGGCGCCTTGGCGGCGGCAATCTGAGCGGGGGTCAGCCCCCGGCGAATAGTTGTGCGCGGACCGCCACTACGCGTCGATGATTTTCCATCCTTACGGCCCTTCGACTCGGGTTTGGCTCGCATCGGAGCGGCTTTTCGCGCGCCGCCTGACGCAGCATTCGTAGCACGCGTTGGTGTTGGAGTACGCGTTGATGCAGAGGTTTCCCGGCGAGGTGTCTCTGAACGCGGCGTCTCTGAACGCGGACTCACGGGCGCAGTTGGTTTTTGTGATTGGGCAGCAACGGCCTTAGCTGCAGATTGCGCAGGCGACAACGATTTCGTTGAACGTTCAACGGCCTGCGGAGCCGCTAATGCCGTTGGTTTCGTGACTGTACGGCGTGTGGTTCTACGCACCTCGACCTGCACCTTTCTCCCGCCAGTCTCGGCTTTTTGGCCGCTACGCGTCTGTCCGGCGACCAACGGCTTATTCAGCGTTAGCGTCCGGCTTCCGGGTTTATGGTGTGTGGCCGCATCTTTACTTGCTGCCTTCACGCTCTTGGTCAGTTTCTCCCGATCTTCAGCCGTCAGCATACTGGTCGGCCCGCTGGCCACGACCCCACAGTCACGTGCTGCCGACTGTAACACTGCCACATCAACGCCGAGGTCTTTTGCCAGATCAAGAATTCGTACTTTTGCCATCTGCTTCCTACTCCGTTTCGCGCAATTGCCCATACCACAGACAATACTTTCGCAAGTTCGTACTAGCGGGTGAATCGTCTACCGCCAGCACCGATACGGCCTCCCGCTGCACAAGGTCGCCCAGTGTCGCGGAATCACCAAAAATAACAAGCGCGGTCTTCAATTTCGCCGCCTTTCGTTTATCGCAGGCATCACGTACCTGTCTGACCAATGCCGCTCCGGCATCATCTGCCAAAAGCAATAACATCGGGGCTTTTGCCCACATCCGGTGCATCACCGCATCCCTGCCAATGCTCAACAGACTGAGCCTGCGTTGCAACATCTGCCGACACAACATCAGAACAGCCCGTTCAACCCGTTGCGGCAACGCAACCACCTGCCCTGCGGCAATGGATGTGCGTTTCCATGCATGCGCCAGTTGTTTATCGCGCAAACGCGAAAAACACGTACCGTGCCAACAAATATATGCACCTCTACCCGGCGCCTTCTGCAACACATCAGGCAACACCTGCCCCTCTTCATCCACAACCAGACGTAACAATTCCGGCTTCGCAGCCTGTTTCCGACAGGCCAGACAGCTACGTTCAGCGGCCCGTTCGGTTCTTTGTTCTGTCACGGACGACGAATCAGTCAAACCAGCCGCATGCCTCCCGCGCTGCGAGGATAAATGCTTCCAACGCTTCACGACTGGCATTTTCAACACCCTGCAAATCATCCAGCCCGGCATCAGCCAGCGCTTCCGCCGTACCGATACCGCGAATGGCCAATTCGGCTGCCAAAGCATCGTTCATGCCATCCAACTTCAAGAGACTCTCTTCAACCTTAGCCGATTCCTGCCTGCCCAGTTCCTGTTGCAACAGGGTATTGCGCGCACGATTCTGCAACTCGCGCGCGGTATCCTCATCCAGACCTTCAATCGCAGTCAGATCATCCACAGCGCAATAGGCTATATTCTCCAGAGAAAGGAAACCTTCGCCGCACAGCAACGCAGCGAAATCCTCGTCAATATCCAGTGCTTCATGGAAGGATTCTCTGGCTAAATCAGCCTCGGCAACACGTTTCTCACGCTCTTCAACGGCGGTCATGATTTCAATCTTCCAACCAGTCAACTCACCAGCCAGCCGCACGTTCTGCCCGCGCCTGCCAATCGCAATTGCCAGTTGATCTTCAGCAACAGCCACTTCAATGGTATTGCTGTCCTCATCCACCATGACACGTTCGATTTCGGCAGGAGCCAGTGCATTAACAACAAAACTAACGGTATCCGGCGTCCATTCGATGATATCGATTTTCTCGCCGTGCAGTTCGTTAACAACCGCCTGCACACGAGCGCCGCGCATGCCGACGCAAGCACCAACCGGATCAACCGCTGCATCATTGGAAATAACCGCCATTTTGGTACGCGAACCGGGGTCGCGGGCAATCGCCTGAATGGTCACCAGATTATCCTGAATTTCCGGCACTTCCTGCTCGAACAAACGCTGCACCATGCCTGCATCAGAGCGCGACACAAATACCAGCGGCCCTTTCGGCTGATTGCGCACTTCGCGCAGGTAAACACGCACCCGGTCACCCTGACGATAGGATTCGCGCGGCAACATATCCTCACGGTACATCACCGCTTCGCCGCGCCCGAGATCGACGTACAAATTGCCGCGTTCCACACGTTTGACAATGCCGGTAATCAATTCGCCAACACGTGGTTCGTATTCTGCGACAACGCGATCACGCTCTGCTTCGCGAATCTTCTGATTAATCACCTGCTTTGCCGTCTGTGCGGCAATACGGCCCATTTCAATCGGCGGCAGCGACTCACTGAATTCACTGCCAATTTCAGCATCGGCCTTCAATTCGCGCCCCTGCTCCAACGTCAGTTCGTTAAGTTCGTCCTCAACCTCTTCAACCACGGTACGCACATGGAAAATATCCATCGCACCGGTTTCCCGGTTAAGAATGGCCTGTACGTTTTTTTCACCGTAGGTGCGCCGCGCAGCCGTTTTAATGGCTTGCTCCATGGCTTCAATGACCAAATCTTCTTCCACACCTTTTTCACGTGCGACAGCTTCAGCAACTTGCAACATTTGAGCATTCATCGAATCATATCCTCACCTGATTTCATCTTCGTTTTACGGCCCGATGTGCGCGACCAGTCAATAACACGCACAATTTTCGCAACCTCATTCACATCAATATCTTTTTCGTCTCCGTCATCTGTCCGCAAGCGAACACCATGCTCACACGGGCCGATATTCTCGCCCGTCAGCCGCGAACCATCATCAAACGTCGCCTTCAGCATTTCACCGCGATGGCGATGAAAATCCGCTTCCGTAGTCAGCGGCCAATCCAGCCCCGGAGACGTTATTTCCAAACGGTACTGATCGGCAATCAAATCCTCGGCATCCATCTGCAAGGACAACGCACGACTGATACGCTCAATGGCATCAAATGGCACGCCTCCGGCGGCATCGACAACCACCCGCAGTAACTGCTGATGATGTCCGCCACCGATGCTCACCTTCAGAATATCGACACCGACCTCTTCGGCAATAGGAGCCAGCAATTCACCGATACGATCTTCCACCTGTCCTCCAGAAACAAAAAAAAGCGAGCCGCAGCTCACTTTCAACGCGGCGGATTATAGGCCAGCGCCCCTCTTATCACAAGCAGAAAAAATCATCCGGAGATTAAAATAGAAGAATTTGGAATGCTTGGGTTGCAAAGACCAAATGTATGGAGCGTCGCCCCGAACAATCAAGTTTACGGTAATTAATAGGTACGCTGAAAAACTCAGATGTCCCTTAACCGTTCAATCAAGCGCCCGAAGTGTATCGACCATCTCATTGGCCCGATTCCCCACATCTGTCGCCCATTTCGAATCCAGATGTTCGTCCGCAGCATCATTGTATGTGTATAAACCATCACCATTGACGGCTGATTGGAGTTTCCTCAAGCCGTTTTTAAATCCTGCATACTTACGTGCACCGATATTGAAGCACATTTCCGTCATAAAACGCTGAACGGTATCATTGCCACCAATCTGCATAGCATGCTGCCCGGCAAGCCTTTTGGCAGCGGCGAGATGCGTTTCCAGATCATCGGAGAGTTGCTTGAACACATCCGCATCGGAAACCCCCGCATAACAATCATATGTCTCATCGCCGGTAATCAGGTGGCCAACACCAACCGTATCCAGATTTTTACTGTCAACATAGGCCGGCCATGTGCCGACAGCCATGCATGCAGCGGCATCGCAACCTTCGGCTACAGGCAGGGTGTTTCTATTAATCCGGCTGTAAATAACGTCTTTACTGCCCTCATGTCGGACGATTGACTCTCTGAGCACTTCATCCGAAGAAATAATCCAACCGTCACCGCTTTCAATTTCTTCAATATCATCATCGTGTTCGGCCACTTCAGCCCCCTGTTTTACCTGCTGCATCCGATAAAAAGCCGGATTTCCCGTTCCTTGCAAAACTTCAACGTCATCAACCTTCAACGTCATCAACAATTATAAACAATGAGGAAGAGTTGCAATCCCACTTCGAGTGCGATTTTGAGTTGGAATGAGGTGAATGGTGGTTCCATTTGCCGAAATTCCAACTCAAAATCGCGCCGGGGAGATTGCAACCGGGCTAAAAGCTTATGAAAAGCACCCTGTCGGCGAGGACAAGCCCAACTTGAAAAAACACAAGGTTTTTACTTACATTCAAACCATCCATTTCATCAGTTGTTGCATCAAACATGCGAAAAATAAACGACCGTTAGCAGCCAATCATCATGCGATTAAAAGCAGTTGCAAAGCATGCGCCAAGCACCCATTCTTCGGCCTTCGCACACCCAAAGGGTGAAGAATATTCTGGAGACACCATCATGCAACACACAGCCTTGGAAAAACAACTCGTTATACAGCAAGACCAACTGGCACAGGCGGTTATCGCTTTAGCTCAAGGGGTGGATATGAAGTCAATCCTGCGTCATGTCGGCGAACTGTCTATGGACTTGACCGGCGCCCGCTACGCGATGTTGTCTTATGTTGAAAAAGGGAAAAAATATTATATCCCACTGGGCATGAGTGACGAAGAATTAGCCCTGCTTGCGAGCAATGAACCGCAGGGCATTGGTCTGCTCGGGCTGATGTGGGAGAAACATGAAGTGGTGCGCATCAGTAATATTAACGCACACTCAAAAGCATCGGGATTCCCTGAGAACCATGCCAGTATGACCAGCTTTCTGGGTGCGCCAATCATGTTCGGAGAACAAATTGAAGGCGTACTATATCTAACAGAAAAGAAGGGTGGCCGGGCTTTTACATCCATTGATGAGACCATTGTTCGCACCCTTGCATCCGCCTGCGCCGTGGCCATTTCCAACGCCTCCATGATTGAACAACTCAAAACCAGAAATGCTGAACTGGAAGGTTTGCTTGCCGGAAAGAAAAACGCCCCGGGAAAATAACCGCCGCAGACATTCAAGACGAAATTATTCACAAGCCACTTGCATGCCACATTTAGCCCGCTAGTCTGTCTTCGCATGTCTGCAAACAATTCCTCTACGCCTGCAATAGAGCCTCATCACGAACACCGCTATTTGGTGAAGTTCCTCATCATGTCGGTCATTTCTTTTTTTATCGGGACCGTACATGGTCTGTTACAGGTGATTCCAGCCGTTCGCCGCTGGCTTGACTCCATTGGCAGCCCCTACGGTGGTCCCGGACACATGATTGACCCGCTGGCGCACGCGCACATCAATCTGGTTGGTGGCGTAACTATCCTTGGTATGGCCGTCACCTACTACATGCTGCCCAAGATCACCGGCAAACCGATTCACTCATACCGCATGGCCGATCATTCATTCTGGTGGACAACCATCGGTGTCAGCTGCTTTTATACGGCATTGCTTATTTTTGGATTCATCGAGGGGAATTTGTGGCTTACTGATCCGGCACAGGTCCCTTCCGTGCATCGCTTTTACGGCCCGGTCATCTCCGTTTCAGCCTCTATTCTGGCTATCGGATTCTGGGTTTATCTGGCCAATGTTCTGCTTACACTGAAAGACATCTACAAAACCCCACGACAA
>QILF01000041.1 GCA_003233235.1 Zetaproteobacteria bacterium | reverse complement strand
GCTTCGTGGTAATGGCAGTCTGACCGGCAAAGATTGCCTGCCGATCCTGCTCTATAATCTGTTTCTGCTCATCCTGCGTCACGACCTCAGGTCGTATCGAACATGCGGATAGCAACAGCAATGTGCAGACAATTACCCTAAGTTTGATCATACGACCCCCCGCCTTCAACCTGCGAAAAGACGTAGTGTAATAAACAATGACCTACAGTCAATAAGGGAATTGACAAGCCTTAAATACATGTTTTTACAAGAAAATAAGGTGAGAGCTATGATAATAGATGGTTAATAGACAATGTTTATAAAACAATAGATAGAATCTATGTGGATTAGGGGCATATATGGTTCATTCCGCGTTGCAAAGAGAATTTTCAGAGATTGCGAGACGATGTTGATGTAAAATCGTACGAGATAGTGTTCACATCAACTATAAAGGAGGCGCTGATCAATTCATGAATTCGCTGTTGCATTCATAATGCACCAACTCGGCGTTACAACATTTCGCAATAGCCCTGCTATTACGCGCATGTTGCGCCTTGATTTGGTACATTCTTAAATGCAATTGCTTTACCCAGAATTAATCAGCACCTCCTAAAAAGGCGTTATGCATCCGATTTTCTTTCGGGAATGATTTTCAGGACGGATAATGAGGCAGACAATGTTTTTACAGGTTGGCCCAGTGCATGCGAAATCAGACGAGCGCAACCGAGAGCGCAGGCTTTTTCACAGGGTTTATGAATATGCGCGGCATGCAAATCGCTTGTGCTTGCCTGAAGCAACGGAATATCACTTCCTTTTTGTTGGCTGCACCACTGAATATGTCCGTTCACATTGACATAGAGAAATTTGGAACCCCCCAGACATTTCCACGGGCGACTAAAATCGCCTTGCAACAGCGCCCGTGCATCCTCCCGATATAATCGCATGCCGCCCCATAGCTGGTGGCGGTCGAACAAATCGACAAATTCCTGTCCGGTAATGGCAATCTGCCCTCCGGCCTGATGCAGAAAAGAAAAACTGAACGCAAAGGGGAAGTCCTCCAGTATTTCTCTGAATGCATCGTATTCGGCGGCGGTTTCAGGGGTGAGTACAGTTTGGACTTTCACCGTGAAGCAGGCATGCCGTTTAAGCAAATGCAGCTTGGGCAACAGGCTTTTCAGAGATTTCATTGATTGCGAACCCGGTCTGACGGAATCGACGCTGAGTTGCAGCATATCCAATCCGGCCTGATTCAGGGCGCGAATGATATCTTCGGTAAGCAAAAAACCGTTGCTGATCAGGGTGACCAGATTGTTGCCGTTTCGCTTCGCTTTAATGTGTGCAATCAGTGTAGCAAGATCCGCATGCATCAGCGGTTCACCGCCTAAAACGTCGTAAACCAGCACACCCAAGGCATCCAGTTTGTCGATGCGCAACATCAGTTCCGCTAGCGGCACATGCGCTGCGCCCGGCGTATATTCATTGCAATAAGCGCAGGAGAGATTGCAATCGCGGGTGACCAGCAATTGCGCGTACAGGGCCTTGTTATCCAGCAGGCGTTTGGCGGCATGGGCGATAAAACGTATTTTGTTCATGCTCGGCAGTCGTTGACGGCGGGTCGAGTATTACGTTTTTCGATAGGCTGTTTTTTTCTGCCGCACTGTTTTTTTCTGCCATACTGTTTTTGCTTGCCAGATAAACAGGCCGGGAATACCGAGCAGCAATTCGCGCACGCGTTTACCGAGAGAAAGGGCAAGCGCGATATGCGGTGGAATGCCAAGTGCCGCGCCAAGCAGCAGAAAACCGCCTTCCTGCACACCAAGCGACGCGGGAATGAAAAACCCTGCGGCGCGCACCGCCTGACCGAGGCTTTCCAGTAACAATGCTTCGTACAAACTGAGCGGGTAACCGAGGAACAGCATAATCAGCCATATCTCACCCGTACCAAGTAGCCAGCCGAGCAGTCGCCATGTCGAGGCGGCGGCGAGCGATTTGCGGCGGCGGTAGATTTCGTGAACGGACGAATCAAGAAGTGCCGCGCCACCGGCAATATTCAGCCATTCCCGGCCACCGGAAATTTTTTCGAGCAATGTGGCGAAGGTGGCGAACATGCCTTTGCGTTGGGCGACATAGAAACCGGCCAGCAGGAGCGAAATAATAATGATGCCAATAATCACCGGAACAACGATGTGATTCACACCGAGATACAACACCAGTAAACACAGGCCGATAACGGTAAAAATAATTTGTGTGAGTACCGCAACGGTTAAATCCACAACCACACTGGCCCCGGCGATTTGCTTTTGAACACCGTGGCGCATAATCCAGCGCGCCTTGACCAGTTCGCCACCAATTTGCGCGACCGGCAACAGGCTGTTGACCGATTCGCCAAGCCAGCGCGCAAGCAATAATTTGCCGATGGAAATACGATTTACAGGCTGAAACAAATATCGCCATGCCACGGTGTTGCTCAACATCGGAATCAAATGGAACGGGGCGATAATCAACAGCCCCCAACCCGCAGAAGCAAGTGCACTGGCGACAATGCCAAAGCCTTGCCAGGCGACAAGCGCCGTGGCCAGCGCCAGACCCGCGAATAAAGCGATATTCATGATCATCAGCCGCGCTTATGGACAGTAACCGTGATTTTGGAACCAATCTACAGCATCGTGCAGTGCTTCAATGGCCGGACGATGCGTATAACCAAGCTCTTTTTCGGCCTTGGCGGACGAATAATACATGTGTTTTTTCGCCATACGCACACCATCGACGGTCATTCTCGGCGGCGTTGAGGTGATTTGCGCCAGTTTTTCCGCGATCCATGCCAGCGGTAGTACAAAATTATGCGGCAGACAGATGCGCGGCGGTTTTTTCTCGGTGAGAATGGAGATTCGGCTTAGAATATCCTTCAACGTCAGATTTTCGCCGCCGAGGATATAACGCTCACCGATTTTTCCGTGTTCTAGTGCCAGCAAATGACCTTTGGCAACATCATCCACATGCACGATATTCAGACCTGTATTTACATATGCAGGCATGTGTCCGCGTGCGCTGTCGAGAATCATTTGGCCGCTCGGTGTCGGTTTGATATCACGTGGCCCGGCAGGCATGGACGGATTGACAATGACCACCGGCAGGCCATCTTCTGCGGCCATTTTCCGCACCACTGCTTCGGCCATGAATTTCGAGCGTTTATAGTGGCCGATCATCTCACCTAGCGATGATGGTGTGTTTTCATCGGCGAGGGTCTTGTTTGCATATATACCGTTTGCGCATACCCCCAGCGTGGCGACGCTGCTGGTATAAACAATGCGTTCGATTCCGGCATCCAGTGCCGCGTGCATGATATGCTTTGTGCCTTGCACATTGGCGGCATATATCACGTCGAAATCGGGCGCCCAAAGGCGATAATCAGCCGCAGTATGAATCAACGAGGAACAACCTTTCACTGCGGCTTTCAGCGATGCCGCATCTGTTAAATCGCCAATCACCTGTTGAATATCCAATCCTGCGAGATTGTCCGGCGGGCTTTCGGCACGCAGCAATACGCGCACTTGATACCCGGCAGCAAGCAGATGCCGGACGATGGCCGAACCGACAAAACCGGATGCACCGGTAACGAGTATGGTCATGTTTTTAGCTCTTTTCCATATTTGCAGTATGATTCAGGAAAGCGGGAAGCACCAGCAAAGTGCAGAGCATGGTAAACAAAATTCCCAGTGTCAGCAGTTGCCCCATACTGGCGGTTCCCTGATGTGCCGAGAAGGCAAGGTTCCCGAAGGCGAGAATAGTCGTTAATGCACTGAGAACGATGGCTTGCGATGTGCTGCTGGCGAGCAATTGGTGGATATTTTCTCCTCTGCTTTGCATTTGCCGATAGCGCTGAACCATATGGATACCGTTGTCCACGCCAATGCCAAGCAGCAGCGGCAAAGCAATCACATTGGCAAAATTAAGCGGAATGCCCAGCAGTACGGCGGCAGCGCCGGTCAGTGCCGCTGCCAGCAGCAACGGAAATAGAACCAGTGCCGCGTCTTTGAAACTGCGCAACAAGATAAGCAGCAGCAAAAGAATCAACGTCAGCGCCATCATTGAGGCTTGCGTAAAAGCATGAATCACGACATCACCGGCTTCCAGCGTAAAAACCGGCCCGCCGGTTGCATCCGGTGCAATGCTGCGCACGTCGGCGACAAAGCGGCGGAGGTTATTTATGTTTCTAATATCCGGCTTTGGCGTAACTTCAATGCGCCAGATGCCGTCGGCACTAAGCCAGCGCCTGCGCAACGAATCAGGAATATCACTTTCGTTGACAGCACGGGTTTGCAGCGCCGCATATAACGATGAAAGGGTGGCGGAAAATGTACTTAGCAGGCTATTTTGGAGCTGGTTCAACGTATCCTTCTGCTCCAAGGTATTCTGTTGTTTAAATTTATCAATAAATGTGCGCAGTGCCACATGCAATGCCCGGAACGAATTATCGGCGGCGATAGATTTCCGGCGTAAAGATTGTACCAGAGCCTCATCCAGCGCCTGTATGGCGGCGAATTGCTGTTGCAGCGTAGGTGGTGTTTCAGTGCCTGCGATATTTTCCGGACCGAGAATCAATGCCATATCATCAATGATGGCGAGTTTGTCCGCCTGTTGGCGGGGGATGAAATCAAAAATGGAAATGGTTTTGTCCACCGAACTCAATTTTTTGATACGCTTTTCCAATTCGTGCGCTTTTTCCCGGTCACGGACGAGCAGCATAATGCTTGACGGTGAAATGCTGTGCCGGGCGATGAGTTCCTTGTAGGTCGTCACCGATTCACTGTGCGGGTCGCGCAGATTGATGGGATCGTAGTCAAAGTGCATTTGCGGCAGCAGAAACAGCGAAGCAAAGCCGAGCAACAATGCACCAGCACGGATACTGTTTTTCTGTCGGGAAAAATATTGGCAAAGGCGGGTGAATCCTTGCGCAACTCTGCCGGGAGCTGCGGATATTGGTGCACCTTTCATCCACAGGCACAGCAGCGCAGGTAGCAAGGTCAAGCTGACAATCAGACTGATGAACATGCTGGTTCCGGAAATAATGCCCAATTCGGAAATGCCGGTATAATCGGTAGGCACGAAACAGTAAAAACCAACGGCAGTGGTCAGCGCACACAGCACCAGAGAACCACCGACATCCTGCATGGCCTGTCCCGGTGCAAGCGCAGGTGTTGTGCCTTGGTTTATCAATTCCCGGTAGCGCAAACAAAGATGAATGGCGTAATCCACCCCCAAACCGATATACAACACGGCAAAAGCAACGGATATCAGATTCAGGTGACCAATGGCCAGTGTTGCGAATGCGGCACTGAAGGCGAGCCCTGCAATCAGGCATATCAGGCTTATGGCGACCAATCGCAAAGAGCCTAAACCAAGGGTAAGCAGCAAACTAACCATAATCAATGCAAGTATAGCTGCTGCTTTAGCACCTTTACTGACGCTGATGAGCTCATCATAAGCCAGTGGTGCGCTACCGGTTAGGCGCACCTTTAAACCGTGCTCCGCATCCAGATGCAGCGCATTTATCGTTGCACGGATGCTTTGAATCGCCGGTTTTGCGGCCAGCAGCGCGCCGAAATTCATGTGTGGATAGACGAGAACAAACTGCTGCCGATTAGCGGAACTTTCGTCGTTTCCCTGCACCATATCTTCCCACGACAATTGATAACGCTGATGTTGCATATTTTTTTCAATCGCCGTGCGAATGCGTTGTAAAACAGGCGTAATATCCGCCTGAATATCATGTTCATGCTCGTTCACGGCACGCTTAAGTACAGAAAACAAACCACGCAGACTCGGGTCGCTGCCCAGCGTACCCAGAAGCGGTTGAATGCGGGCGATGGCCTCACTCAGGTTTTCAAGTTTATCTTGTTTAAGGTAAAGCAGGGCATGTTGTTCAAGAAAAGCATTGGCACGCGGCAGGTAAACGGATTCGAATAATTCCGGTTGTTGTTTGAGAACGCCGGCCAGACGTTTGGCCGCCGCACGTGCCGTTTCCGGTGTGTCTCCGTCAATCACAATCAGGATGTTGTTCAGGTATTGCGGGAAGGCTTGCTCGAACACCTGATAAGCTTTCCGGAAAGGCAGGTCCGATGAAAGCATATCATTGCTGTTGGTGTCAAAACCCAGATGTGTCGAAGTGTAATACAGCGAAGCACCGCTCAGGATGGCCGCCATCAACAGTACCCGCCCTGCGTAACGACAGGTAAATCCGGCCCACCACCACAACCCGGTTCTCAGCGCATCGCTTAGGCTTTTATGCACGAAGGCTCATTCGCTTAAGGAAGCTCTGAACAACTCATAATTCGCGATACCGCACGCAAAACAGACAATTTCTGCGTTAAAGATTTGAGCCATAGCGGTGCTATACCTTGCAATCGTTGCCTTGAACTTGCCTGTTTTGCGCGACAGTCTCATCAAATCGGAGTTATTCAGAGCTTCCTTGAGATGGAAATTCATCATAGCTTTCAAGCTAATCAAATCTAGCAAGATTGAATAGCCGATCTGTTTCTTGCGAAAGCATGCGCAGGCTGCGCGCGGCTGCATAAAAATGCAGCCCCTGACGAATCAGCGGCAGACACAAACCGGGATGGCGAAGCAGGGTTTTTAGCAGGAATGGCATGCGAATCTTTCCCTGATTATTCACTGCCGAGGCAAGTGCTTCCGGAAGCACATCACGCGCAGTATCGGCAACAGTGCGAATAATGATGAATGGTATGCCTTTATCCTGTGCAATTCGACCAATGGCGGCACTTTCCATATCCACGGCAACCGCTCCCGCGATTTTTGCTAAAATTATTTTTTCACCGGGGTGCGTTACTACACGGCTACTTTCGACAAACATGCCCGCATGTGTTTTCAGTCGGGCAGGAAGCATCTGGACAAGGCGATTTCGGCACACTGAATCCGTGTACAATATCTGCCCGTCTTCACCCATCACCGCTTGTGGAAGCAACAAATCGCCGGGTACGAGCCGTTCTGTCAAAGCCCCGGCACATCCCCAACTGACAAGCGATGTCGCACCCTTACTGACCAGCAGCATTGCTGCTTTTTTTGCGGCTTCCGGACCTGTGCCGGAAACAGCAAGAAGGATATTTCCGGTTTTATCGTTGTTCTCTGCTGTGGCGTTGCCGGACAATCTTTGAAATGAGCCTGGATGATCGCTCAGCATCTTCGCTTCGACAGAAAGTGCGCTAACGATACCCAGCATTATACCGGAACAGAAAAATGGCGGTCATGGAATTGAGCCAGCGCCCACAGCGGAAAATACTTATCGTAGCCGTGGTATTTCAGATAAAACACGCGTGGAAATCCCGGCGCAGTAAACGAATGATCCTGCCACAATCCATCGTCCCGTTGCCTGGATAACAGATATTGCACACCGCGCCGGACTTCCTGACTTTCATGTTCATCCGCAGCCATCAGTGCAAGTAAAGCCCATGCCGTCTGAAATGAGGTGCTGCTTTGCCCGCTTCCGGCCATCTCTCCCCGCGCATAGGTGTCGTTGCTTTCGCCCCAGCCTCCGTCTATGTGTTGCATACTTTTTAGCCAGGCCACAGCACGTTGAAGCATCGGATTATCGGTAGCCACGCCTGCCCGGACAAGTCCGGTCAACACCGACCATGTACCGTAGATGTAATTCGTTCCCCAACGGCCAAACCACGCGCCGTTTTCCTCCTGTTCGTCGCGCAAGTAATCAAGGCATGATTGTAGCGAGGTGCGATAGCTTTCATCATCTTTTAGCAGCGCCGCCAGACCGATAAGGGCACGACCGCTTACGTCGCTGCTTGGCGGATCAAGCAACGCGCCGTGGTCGGCGAAAGGAATGTGGTTGAGATAAAAACAGGTGTTGTCGGTATCGAACGAGGCAAAACCGCCGTTTCCGGATTGCATGCCTTTAACCCAGTTCATGGCCGTACGGATATTTTTATCATACCGTCCCTGTCCTGTTTCCAACATGCTCCAGACGACCATGGCTGTGTCATCCACATCCGGATAGTGGCTGTTTTTATGTTGAAAAGGCCAACCACCGCCGCGTAAATCAGGATGTGCATTCCGCCAATCACCGGGTTCGTCTTTGAGTTGTTTGTCGTGTAACCATGCAAGCGCTTTCTGCAAAGCTTTTTCTGTTTTTTCGTCAGCGTTATAAGCCAAAGCAAGACAAGCAATAGCCGTATCCCACACCGGTGAATTACACGGCTGGCAATAACTGCTGCCCTGACGATGTTGCAAAAGCTCTTGCAGTGCTTGTTTCGCCTGTTGGCGGAGCGGGTGTGTTTCGTCGTAACCAAGCTGTTTTAAAGCTTCGTAGGCGTTAATCATGGCCGGAAAAATGGCCCCAAGCCCGCCCTCGCCGTTAAGTCGTTCTAACATCCACTTTTCGGCACAATTCAGGGCTCGCCTGCGCAGCCAACGGGGAATAAGCGGCTCGAATAAACGTATACTGCGCTCGAAATGAAGAAACAGCTTGTTCATGCTTGAACGGACCGGGAAATAGTTTCTTTCCTGCCACGGGTCGCTGATAAAGAGTTCGCGAATATGCACCGCCGAGGGGTTTGCCGCTTTGGCACGCAAAGAACAAAGAATAAGCAGTGGCACCATGACCGTACGCGACCAGTAAGAAATTTTACTGACGTGAAAAGGAAACCAGCGTGGCAACAGCATGATTTCAACAGGCATGAACGGTGTGCCGCGCCACGGCAGCTGAGCGAATTTCGCCAATTCGATACGTGTAAATACATTACAGCGCGCGGCTCCGCCCGCATCAAGAATACATTGGCGCGCCTTACGCATATGCCGGGCATCCATATCATCACCGGTGAATTTCAGAGCATAGTAGGTTTTTACCGAGCAACTGACATCGCTTTTGCCGTCTGCATACAGCGGCCAGCCGCCGTCGGGATTTTGCAATTCCCGCAGGTAACGGGCCATGCGTTCCTGCAAGGATGTGTCTACTTCATCCATGAAATGCATCATCAGGATATATTCGGCGGTGATGGTGCAATCGGCTTCCAGTTCAAAGCTCCAGCAACCCTCCTGCTGCTGCATTTGCAGCAGGGAACGGCTGGCGCGACCAATCGCTTCATCCAGCGTCTGATGCGGTTTGCTTTGTACCGGCGAGGGTGAATCGTGGCCATCAGGCACGGTTGGCGACAAGGCGGCATCCTCGCTTGCGTATTCCAGTTGCTGCTTCATATCGGATATGTCGATGCTTCTTCTCCCAATATTTCGCCCGGCGTTTTTAAAAGATACGGTAAAACATCAAATCATCGCCAGGAGCCTGTCGGATTTAGGGTAATCGTAGCGAGCAGGTGAGGGAACGCGTCAAAAACAGCATGATTTTGAGGCGCATAGTGGTAACTATGCAACGATAAATCCGGATGTTTTTGGCCGTTATCCCTGCCGCGCAGTAGATTCCTCATAAGTCCGACAGACTCCTAGGGAAGCGCTGAACAAAGCATGATTCGTGATCCTGCATGTAAACTGAACGATTTCCGCGTTAAATATTTGTGCCATAGCCGTGCTATGGCCTGCAATCTTTGCCTTGAACTCGTCCATTTTCCATTGCAGCCTCATTGAACCAGCTTTATTCAGAGCTTCCCTAGTAAACCGCTGAATAGTCGCCACTGCTTTGCATCAGCTTACAAACTAGGGAGGTGCTGATTAATTCTGGGTAAAGCAGCTTGCATTAAGAATGTGCCAAATCAAGGCGCAATGTGCACGTAATAGCACGGCTAT
>QILF01000108.1 GCA_003233235.1 Zetaproteobacteria bacterium | reverse complement strand
CGATCTCATCGAGCTCGGGAACCACAAGCTGGCAATCGACATCGAGCGATTTGAGCGCATGTGCCCATTCGATCCGGTGATCGGCATGGCAAAACACCACGACACGCTCATAATCGAGCACCATCGTACCGAGCCGCTGCACATTAACCGGATCAACGGTGTTGCGCGCAATGCCATGCTCCCTCGCATCAAGCGCGCCCTCGCCGGCCATTTTGGCAAATTCCTCGCCCTCGTAAATCACCAGCAGCGCCTGGCTGTTCTCGCCAGTAACATGACGGCCAATCAGGGCGAGCAGATAGCGTTCGCCAACAAGCATTATCAGCGCCAGCATCGTCCCCAGCCCGAATATAACCCGCGAGAATTGCGCACTGGTCTTCAGGAAAAATACGAACAGCAACACAACGGTAGCTGCAAACACAAACGCCGTTGCAACCTTGCGAGCGCTTTTCCAGAAGTTGATAATAGTCAGATGGCTAAAGGCGTGATTGCTAGCCGCAATCCCGAGGTAGACCGGCAGCGTTACCGCCAGCAGTATTTTCAATTGTTCGATATCGAGCAACTGCAACCGGAACAGGCTCGCGAGGCAGAAGGCCGCGACGATCAGGAGGATGTCGCCCGCAATCGACGTTACCGATAATGCGATCCGCGTGCGCACCAATTCGGATTTGCTACGCCCGGCGACAGGTGCCGGGAATTTGAGGATCTTTGCGCTCAGCATCTTATCGGCATCGCCAGCGAGCATAAACCCGCCATCTTGAGAGGCATTCTCTTTAGCATCAGGCTTTTCATCCTGTTTCATCAAACTCGCTCCAATAGGCAGGGTATTTGCCACAAATTCAACCCATTCCTATAGACGGGTTTATGCTGCGTTGCAATATTTGTAAGTTCGTATGGTTAAGCCTGCTTAATGCTGAACCGGTGCAGGTGTACCAACGATTGCTGTGTGACGCGCATCAAATATAATGCTGGTGGGCCGTTCGTAGAATAATACTTCCATCTTTGTGTTCAAACGGCATACAGAACGGACATTGAATGTGTTAGCAGAAAGGATACGATGACCATGCCCCTTTCCCGTCGACAATTCATGCGCAATGCTCAGGCGGTTGGCCTGTTTTATACATCTTTTGCAGTTGCGGGTTATGCGCGTGCCCACACCGCGAATGCAAAGTTACCTCTGGTCAGCGATCCGGAAAAAATGCTCGATCTGCCAGAAGGCTTTACCTACACTTTGGTCAGCAAGACCGGCGGCAAAATGTCGGATGGTTTCCTCCGCCCCGGACAACCCGAGGGCATGGCCTGTTTCGCACATCCTACGTCCGCAGGTAAATGCATATTGATGCGTAATCACGAAAATTGGAACGATATTACGGGCGGTAGCCCATTTGGCTCGTCGAACGAACTACTGAGAAAGCTCGATCTATCAAAGCTTTATGACAAGAAAGCCGATGGCAGTCCGTTTTTTGGCGGTGTTACCAAGGTGATTTACGATCTGAAGAATAACAAACTCGAACGTGATTTTCTGGTTTTCACCGGCACAGCCGGCAACTGTGCTGGAGGTGCGACACCTTGGGGCTCGTGGTTAAGCTGCGAAGAGGAAATGCTGAAACCATCGGAAGGCCCGGGAAAATATCACGGTTTTGTTTTCGAGACTCCGGTTTCGTCTATGGGCTTGGTTGATCCCGTTCCGTTGAAAGACATGGGCCGCTTCGCGCATGAAGCAGCAGCGGTCGATCCGGAAACAGGGATTGTTTATCTAACCGAAGATAGACGAACTGGCCGCAAGACTGGGGCGGAGGCGGAGCCGGCAGGATCAAACAGGGTCAAGAATTCGAAGTCATGTGGATCGATATGGAAGATGTCGAAGCCCCGAATGGCGATCTCGCGGCGCGCGGTCACGCGGCTGGTGCTGCACAATTCTGCCGTGGTGAAGGCATGGCTTACGGCATTCGCCCAAGCAGCACTAATGGTGAAATTTCGAGCGGTGAAATTTTCTTCAACTGCACACAGGGCGGAACCCAGCGGGTGGACCAAGTCTGGAGCTATGCTCCAGAAATGACCGACGGAACCCCCGGAAAATTGACCTTGATATACGAATCCCCGGGTGCCGACACGCTCGATATGAACGATAATCTTGCTCTAGCTCCGTGGGGGGATCTGATATTGTGCGAGGACGGCCCCGGCAGCCAATATTTGCGCGGCCTCACCCCCGATGGTCAGATTTACGATCTTGCCCGCAATGCGCATAAAGACGAAAGCGAGTTTTGCGGAGCCTGTTTTTCACCCGACGGCAAGACAATGTTTGTCAATGTGCAGAAGCCGGGCTTTACTTATGCGATAGAAGGGCCTTGGGCGTCGCTTAGAGCCTAACAGTCGTAACCGTCACAAAAAAGAGTTCGTAGCCCCAAGAAGATGCCTGATATTGTCTAACGACACCGCAGACACGAAACGGGTGTGTCAAACTAGATCGAACACAGCCCGCCCAGTTTGATCACAAACCGCCCGGCCCGCAGTCCTTTGCAAGGTAATCCAGAAGTTTTGTGTAAAATGTCTGCTGATGATTATACATCAAGGTGCGCGAGAAGTGATCCGCGCCTTTTAGCGTAAGATACTGGGCTTTCTTACCCGCTTTCTCCATCGCCTTCTTATAATCTGTATAGTTGAAATACAGCACACGCGAATCGACGTCTCCATGCACCATCAGCAAAGGAATATTTGCTTTGGAGACTTCTTTGATTGGATTTATCCCAATCATCCCGCGGCGCCTTCCCCAATCATCGAGCGCTTTGGGTGAATTAGGATTGCGGCGCTTCATGTAGACTTTTTCAGGGTCGGCTACCGCGGCGCCAGCAATGGCACATTGATAGATGTTATTTTCGCGGGTCGTGGCAACAAGGGCAGCATAGCCACCATAGGACCATCCGAACATCGCCATACGATCGCGATCTACCAAGCCCTTTTCAACGAGATACAACGCGCCATCATCCTTGTCATCCTGCATTGCCAAGCCATGCTGGCCATAGGCTGAATCAAAGTGATCCTTCCCCCAACCGACAGACATGCGATATTGTGGTTGCAGGACCATATAGCCAGCATTGGCCAACAGCTGCCCCCACTCATTATAGGCGATAACTTCATTTACGTGCGGCCCGCCATGCGGCAATACGATCAGCGGAAATGGCCCCTTGCCTTTTGGCTTAGTTATATAGGCCGGAATTATTTTCCCGTCACGCGCCGGATATTTGATAAACTCGACGTCGGAAAGTTCTGACGATTTAATATGCGGGTTGCGGCTGGCCAATTTGAACATTTTGCCATCTTTGACCATCCAGAAAGAGCCCGGATCTCTTGGACCACGATTGGTCACAATCATGGTTTTCCCGTCGCGAGACCGGCTACTAATACCGACCTGATGGGAATTGGGAACCTGCTTTTCGAGCGATTCGAAGAGAGCCTTTTCCTCCATATCAAACCAGTGACGCTCGAATTTTGCTCCTGGATAAATGGCCGCAACCATTTTAGTGTTGCCTGCCCATGACATGGAATGGGTTTGGATGCGTAAGACGTCTGCATCGGGATTGCTATATATCTTTTTACCAAACTTTCCGGCTTTGAAATCAAATTCCCACAGCGCAGCCTTGTCTTCGCCCCGGTTATCAATCACATATCCGATTGTCGGATCATCATGCTTTATCCCGGCCAAGCCCTGAAATCCGCTCAATATGCGATACAGGTTCTTATGCTCGTCGAGATCATAGCGCTCACCGAATTCCTTCCATGACCCATCGCCCGGCAAGCGATAGTACGAAACCAGTTCATTCCCGCCATCAACGCCAGAGGTGAAACGCGGATACCCGTCAATATCAAACACAGCCGACGGGTATTTTTCATTGCCCTTCATCACCAGAGAGCGTCCGCCGGTTTCAAGATTGAAGCGGTAATATGAACGCGGACGAAATGCCTGAAACGGATCAACCCCGGTTCCACCCCGGACAGCATTGCCGGTTGAAATCAGAACATGGTTCGGCTCTTTTGGCAAATTGTTGATGATACGAAAATTTCCAGACACTTCGGAGAATTTGTTGCTTTCCAAATTATAGGCGAAAGCCTTGTAGCTGCGGACATCCTGTTCGGGACGCTTGACCGATTTTCTCTTGACTTGCCATGCCGTCCCGAAAATATGCTTATCGGTCACCCAACGGGCGTTTATCATCTCCATCGGCTCTGAGTTTAGCCGCCTAAGCGGTTTCGAGAGATTGTTGACATCGTAAATCTCGAGGACATTTTCGCCCTCTTTGCTCTCGATCTTCATAATTAGAAGATGCTTGCCATCGGGGGATACTTGCACGGCGCTTACCATGTCACGCAAAGCCCACGTTTCGATCGGAACGGTGGGCTCGGCGTTTGCAGCGATACTCGTTGACGGCATGCCCAAAAAGAGAACGCCGGCGGTTAAAGTTAGGGCAGATGGCTTATAGCATTTCATTTTGCGACACTCTCAATTTATTTAGATGGGGATAGATAGCACAAAGCGGCCCCACAGCAAATGTGTGAAACCGCTTTGAGCTAAATGTTCAATGAATCGGCTTCAAATTAGAAGCTCTTCCTCAGTGAGAAGAAGAACTCGCGACCGTTGAGATCGTAGCCATTTCCGATCGGCGTGTTTGAAATCGCGAAAACTTCGTTGCTATCGACGAGCGGTGGATCGCGATCAAACAGGTTGGTGATACCTGCAGTGATTGTCCATGAATCACTTCTGTAACGAAGCGATAAAGAATGCACAAAATAGTTATTCGCAAAGCCGACATCACGGCACAATACACCGTCACCAGCTACGTTGGCCGTGCCAGCACCAAGGCAGGTATCGCCCAAGAAGCCAGTTCCCTGGTTTCCGAAAGCATCGTCGAACGGATCGATACCATCGGCTTGCTGCTCAACCGAGCCAATAAAGCGTGTCTGCCAAGTGAGGCGGAATTTGTTGATATCCGCCGTGAATGTCGCCCGACCGGTCCAGCTTGGGAGGCCGAACTCACCAGCATCTTCGTCAAAGGACTCAACACCATTATCGTCGATGAAAAGATTACTACGTTCGATCAAATGGTTGGCGCGGACTCTAAGGCCGAAATCCACGTTGGTACCGAGCATAGTCACTTCCTTGCCAATGAAGGCATTTATGTCGAGACCTCTGACTGATTCCGAATTCAAGTTGATAAACCCAGCCGAGACGTCCGAAACTAGCATGCGTGTTGTCGCTCCAGCGTCGGTGGTAATGCGGTCACAGAATTGGCTCCGAATACCGTCGTCCCTTACAAAGCAGTCATTAAGGATGAATTGCGAGGAAGGCGTAACAATCGACCCTTTGAGCTTGATGTCATAATAATTGAAACCCAAGCTGACGTCGTAACCGTCTCCAAACGTCTCTTCGAAGGCGAAGCCAGCCGTTATCGACCGCGATGTTTCCTCGTTGAGATCCAGACTTCCGCCCCTTGTGATCTCGACACTTGGCGATTGCAGCGTATTGAGGTTGTTAGGGTCAATACCCACCTGCGTAGGATCGCGCCCTTCGCGCACACAATTTGCCAGAGTGGTCGGATCGCGTGCGTCGAGCGCAGCGACATAAATACTGCCCTGAAACGCTGCATTCGGCACCGCGCACGGATCAAATAGCGTCTGGAATCCGGTCTGACCAGCGAGGAAATTTTCCCGCAGGTTCGGTGCACGGAATGACGTGCCGTAGCTGAATTTGATCAATAGCGGGCTGAACGGACGCCAACCGGCTTTGATCGAATAGGTTCCTGCGACACCATAAAACTCTTCATCGGTAATCCGGCCTGACAGATTTATGGTCAATTCCTCGACCAGCCTCTCGCCAGCCTTCAGCGGAATATCAATTTCGCCGTATACTTCCTTGATGGTCTTGCTACCCACCGCACCCCGGTCAGCGAAGAAACCAAAAAACAGGCCGTTCAACGCGACGTCGTTCGGTGTTGAATCGATTCTGTCTTTGCGAAATTCCACCCCGATCACGCCGCCAACCGGGCCGGCTGGGAGGTCGAATAAATTGCCGGTAGCAAAGGCTGAAAATAACAACTGCTCATAGGTGGTGTCAAAGCTTCGAACACCGAACAGATAGTCGCGTTCGGCTTGCGTAGCGAAATCGCCAATCACGGCACCCAGAACGCTGGGAGCGAACAGATTCACAGGAACGCAGCCCGTTGTCAGGTCGGCAAGCGCCAAGCCAGGATTCGCTAGCGACGTCGCGTCACAAGGCGTGTTGGCTCCGAAGAAGTCTACGCCCGAATCATAGTCATCGGCGATACCATCACCATTGTTATCGACAATGCCGTCTCCGTCAAAGTCTGCCGTTGGATCAATACCGATGGCGAAGGCGAGTTTGTCTTCGCGGATGCCGCGACGAAGCGACGTGCCCTTCGACAACGAGTAGACGCCGGCAACCTCGAAGGTCCAACTCGGGCTGATGAAGGGCAGATCACCCTTCACACCTAATACGCCGCGATACTGTTCTACTGTTGTATCGACATTATTCCGGTCACCCTGGATCGTGAAAAGCGGAATCGTTGGCAGAGAGAAGCCGGTTGACAAAGGACTATTATCAGGCAGTCCATCGGGACCAGGAGCCCCTGTCGCGTTGTTAATCAGGTCGCGCGTAAAGACCGTCGGATCTCCGATGACCTGGATAGCATTGTCGGCTGCACGGCAATCAGTTCCGGTTGCCAAGTTACAAGGGTTGAACGGGTTGTTGCCCGGCACCGAAGGGAATATCTGTGGTGTGCCGGTGTTGTCCGCAACGACTTCTGCGCGCGAATAATTCGCCTCGAAGAATGGCGTGATGTTGGCTTCACCAGGAAAGGTGTATTCGCCATAGGCCATAACATTGAACAGCTTTTGCTGGGTGATGAACGTCTGATCGATATTCGCAGCGTTATTGTTGTTATTCTGGAAATCGACATCACGAATGCCGTCGCCATCGGTGTCAATGTCGATGCCAGTAAAGGTTGTGTTTTCGCCATAGCCAAGACCGGGAATGTTAGCGATATTGCCGTTAGCAGGAAAATAGACCGAGCCAAAGCGCGCGAAAGGCTGGAAAATACGACCGGAGATGCCTGAGATTTTACAGGGGTTTTCGGAAACGGTCACGCCCGGCGTCCGGTTTCGCACGGTTGCATTGCTGCGAAGGTCAATCGTGCGGATACGGCCATCATCGCCAAGTTCGTAATGCGTATCGCAGCCTGCGAGGAAGTCACGGTCACGCAGCTTCACTTCATCGCGATATGCATATTCTGCACCGATGCCGAAGAAACCGCGGTCATTATTAAGTCCCCAAGCGCCACTGACCGTATAGTCGTCGCCGCCGCCTTGCGGGTTAATGTTACCGCTAAAAAACACTTCCGGCCCATCAAAGTCTTTCCGCAGGATGACATTAATAACCCCGGCAACGGCATCCGAGCCATATACCGATGAAGCGCCATCGAGCAGCAGATCAAAGCGATCAATCAAGGATGTCGGCAGCAGGTTAATCGAAGGATTCGTTGGTGCGCCTTCAACGCCGGCTGGCGCAAGACGGCGACTGTTGATGAGCAACAACGTGCGATCAGCACCCAGACCGCGCAGATTAATTGTTTGCGAACCAGGGCCGTTATTCAGAACAAACCCCTGGAACGTAGCGTCAATTTGCTGGCCCGCGGCAGATTCGGAACGCTGCAGGATTGATGCTGCATCAAATTCTCCGGCATCCTGCGAATCTTGGTTGCTAAGTACCTGAAGCGGCGAGATGCTTGAAAATGTAGTTTTCTTGATGCGTGAACCGGTTACGACAATACCACCCTCTGACGCTGCATCGTCCGTTGCGGTATCCTCGGCAACGACAACTTCGTCATCGGCCTGGCATTGCCCGTTAACGACAGCACCCGGTTTCCCGTCTTCGGTTTGGCATGCTTCGCCAGTATCTTGTGCGAAAGCAGGTGAAACAAGGCCGATCCCTGCAAGCATGCTTGTGCCCATCAATAGGCTACTTAGAACTTTACTACTCATTTTGATTGCTCCCCAGCTATAAATAAACTCCAGCAATCGCTTTGGAAATAGGCATCATACCGCCCGCCCAAAGAATCGCAGGGTGTTAATCGAAGGGGCTTATAGCTGTGCTAATTTAATTGCAATGCCAGATAATATAATTACGAGCGCAATGCATCACTTTCTCGGCCCTTGTGGCTTTTGCGTCACTATTCCCTGAATGGCGTCTGCGGGTTGCTGACACGCGTCTGGAGACACGTATCCAAAGATAGCGTCCGCGGACGACTTTGAGCTATTGAAGATCATCGGCAGTGAAGGCCGACAACTGTGCGGCATTATTCCACTTCTTTTGTTTTCTTTGGCTGACCTGGCAGATCGATATCAAGCATCGTTACCTCTCCCCTCAGGCCGTCGCGGCGTATTATTTTGTTGAACTTCTGACGATGCTCACGAAGCAGCCTTCTGATTGCTGAGGGTATTTTCCCTCCTTTTGGTATTCCATTTGAGGTAACAAAACCATAATTTGGATCGCGCTCGCCGTTGGCCAAATCGGCAATATCCGTTTCATAAATTTTAGGCAGAACGTTGGTTGTCCGGTCTATGATCGAGGTGACTTTTTGCTCAGAATATTCGCGTAAATGATCTTTTAAATCAGTTGGCCATTGCGGGAAAAAATAAGGACGCGCCTCTTCAAAAATTTTCGACACCATCAACGTCTTGCCAGATTTCTGGGTGCCCCGTAGCGAATTGACGAATTCTTTGGCTGATTTATCAAGTAAATCGCTTACATTGCCAGCATTGAATGCGTCGCCTTGAATTGAGGGGCCGCCAATTTCGCCCCGAAAGAATCCGTAGATGACTTTGGGATTGCGCCAATGGGGATACACGATCTTTGTTCGTATATCTTTGGGGCTCATTTTGACATTCAAAACGGTGATAAAAGGCGCGTCATCGAGCGACAACCCGCTATCGCCAATCTTGATGCGAGATGGCTGGCCAACAGGGTAAGCTATAGCAATTTGCTCAATAACGGCCGCGTTGTGCAGATTGATCCAATAGGCAAGTTGCTCGTTCTTTGCCAATTTGGATATATCAACAATATTTGCCGTGTTTTCGAGATCTTTCCGATACTCTGTCAAGGCTGCGATAATTTCGTCATTGAAATATGAAAATATCACACGATTGCCTTCAAGGCGATAGCGAGAGTCATGTCCATAAACTCTACGTGTCCCAAGTCCAGCGTCGGGCCTTGGCGCTCCTTCGCGTATTGATTTCCCCATCCGGAACACAAAGTACTTCAGAAATTCATCCCAAACACCATAGTCAATTTTGGAATTATTAGAGCCAATTTTGGGCGCGAACTGTCCGAATTTGCTGGCGGCGGCGCCACTCTGGTTCATAGTGTTTGCGTTGTCGTGGGTTTGTGCCGTAGCATTCACACTAAGACACAAAAAGGCTACTGAGCAAATAATCTTATTGATATTGCGTTGTGATTTTCGTTTCACGCTAACGTTCATGATATAAACCTCTCAAGCTACAGACTTTATCTGCGGCCTAACCTAGGCAGTGATGATTTGCCATGTCGTTGGTGGATAATACTGGCGTGTAAGACGAAAATGTCGCGTTTCAGAAATGTCGCGTTTCAGAAAGGCAAAAAATGACACTCAGTTTTTTGTACGTCTGAGTCGAGACAAGTCGATAAGTGCAACAAATTCATCAAGTGCTCTATACTAACAGGAAAAATGGTGCACCCAGCAGGATTCGAACCTGCGGCCTCTGCCTTCGGAGTTGATAAATAGGTCTTTCCGAATTGCACGATATTCTACGCT
>QILF01000077.1 GCA_003233235.1 Zetaproteobacteria bacterium | reverse complement strand
GACCAATGGCGAAAAATCGGAATCACCGGAAATAATCACGAAGGTATCGACATGCGCTTTGGTGTAACACAGGTCGAGTGCATCGACGACCATGCGAATATCCGCCGAATTTTTTCCGCTTTGGCGCACATGCGGAATCTCAATCAATTCGAAGGCCGCTTCATGCATCGGCGCTTTGAAATCCTTATAACGCGCCCAGTCGCAGTAGGCTTTTTTCACCACAATATTGCCTTTGAGCAGCAATCTTTCCAGCACACGTTGAATATCGAAAGCAGCGAGATTTACATCTCGCACACCGAGTGCGACATTCTCAAAATCGCAAAATACCGCCATATTGTGGGAATTATTTTTACCGTTCATCGCTGCCTCCGCTTTGTGGTTACGCGCCGCATTCCGTTCGCATTCTACCCTGTTTGTTTTTAGCCGTGGTAGCGGCCTGATTCTTCTTTTACCGCCTGAATAAATGCCTTGGCATGCGCCACCGGCACATCCGGCGTAATGCCGTGACCGAGATTGAACACATGCCCGTTGCCATGCCCGAAGCGGGACAGAATATCCTTCACTTCGCCACGAATGCGCTCGGGATTTGCATACAGCATCGTCGGGTCCATATTGCCTTGCAGCGCGACTTTATCACCGATGCGTGCTCTCGCCACATCAATATCAATCGACCAGTCCAGGCCGACCACATCGCAACCTGTTTCGGCAATCGCTTCCAGCCAGCCCATGCCACCCTTGGTATACAGAATGACCGGCACACGTCGCCCTTCATGTTCGCGGTTCAATTTATCAATAATTTTCTGCATGTAGGTCAGTGAGAATTCACGGTAGTCGCGGGTGGTCAGAATACCGCCCCAAGTATCGAAAATCTGCACCGCCTGCACACCGTTGGCGATTTGTGCATTCAGGTATGCGGCCACCGCATCGGCCAGTTTATCAAGCAGCAGATGCAAGGCTTCCGGATCGTTGTACATCATCGCTTTGATTTGCGAATAATTTTTCGACCCGCCGCCTTCGACCATATAGGTAGCCAACGTCCACGGTGAACCGGTAAAACCAATCAGCGGCACGCGTCCGGCCAGTTCCTTGCGAATCAGTTGAATCGTTGCCATCACATAACCAAGTTCGTCTTCCGGATCGGGAACGGGCAGTTTTTCAATGTCGGCGCGGCTACGAATCGGTTGCGGGAACTTCGGCCCTTCGCCGACACCAAACGTCAGCTCCATACCCATCGCTTCCGGCACAACCAGAATATCCGAAAACATAATCGCCGCATCGACACCAATCAGATCAATCGGCTGAATGGATACCTCGCAGGCCAATTCCGGCGTCTTGCACAAATTCAGAAAGCCACCCGCACCTTGCCGTGTCGCCCGATATTCCGGCAGATAACGCCCTGCCTGCCGCATCATCCATACCGGCGTGCGTTCCACATCCTGCCTTAGGCAGGCGCGTAAAAATAAATCATTTGTCAATTCAGTCATGTGTTTTTCCTTTATTCGCTGTTTTCCATGTACACAGAGGTGCATTCGCCCGTTTTGCAGTTAATATTATACGGTCAATGGTTAATCCCAAATGTAACCTTCGCTCGGGCTGGAGGCAGAAGCAAATGCCCTTTTCGGCATGCGTCCGGCCAAATGCGCTTGCCGTCCGGCACGCACGGCATCGCGCATCGCACGCGCCATCATGCATTCGTCTTTGGCTTCGGCAATCGCCGTGTTAATCAATACAGCATCCGCACCCAATTCCATCGCTTTGGCCGCATCAGAAGCCGTACCGATACCTGCATCGACAACAACGGGTACATTCGCCCGCTCTTTAATCACGCGAATATTGAACGGATTGGCCAATCCGCGACCGGAACCGATAGGGTTGCCCAGCGGCATCACCGCCACGCAGCCAATCTCCTCCAGACGGGTAGCGACAATCGGATCGTCGTTGGTATAAACCATCACCTGAAAATCCTCAGCGACAAGAACCTCCGCAGCTTTGATAGTTTCCACCACGTTCGGATACAGGGTTTGGGTATCACCGAGAACTTCCAGCTTGACCAGATTCCAGCCACCGGCTTCGCGGCCAAGGCGCAAGGTGCGCACCGCGTCTTCAGCGTTAAAACAACCAGCGGTATTGGGCAGAATCGTATATTTTTCCGGGTCGATGTAGTCGAGCAGATTTTCTTTGCCGGGGTCGGTGATATTGACGCGCCGGATGGCAACGGTAATCAACTCGGCTTCCGCTGCATCGGTAGCGTCACGCGTGGTTGCAAAATCGCAATACTTGCCGGAACCGACAATGAGTCGCGATGTAAAGGTATGCGTTCCTACTTTAAAAATGTCTTTAGACATTATTTCTCCTCACTAAACTTTTCGCAGCAATCATTTTATCAACCGCCGCCGATCATATGCACGATTTCAATGCGGTCATCTTCAGCCAGTTGTGTATGCTCATACAGGCTCTTGGGAACCACCTCCAAGTTCCGCTCAACGGCAATCATGCGTCCCTCAATAGCCAATCCGATAATCAGTTCACTGATGCTGGTGGCATCGGTTTGTTGCATTTCACCATTGAGATATATGCGCACGTTTTCCATCCTTATGCAGTGTTTTTGGCATAAAACCAACCGAAATGAATCGAATTTAGCAAAAAAACACCAATTTAGGCGCTTTTTTGATTGACCGCGATTTTCCGTCTGCGTAGCGTGGCCGTTATGCTAGCAGCATCGGACAGTACGCCCAATCCCTCACCGCAAGTCTCGCCGCAACAAACGGGGCCACAACAAACCGCGCCGAACATAGCGGTGGTTAAACCGGACGGCTGGTGTGGTGTTGATCAGGGCTTAAAAGATGCAAGGTCCCTGATGCATGAAAAATATCTTGTGCATGCCGAAGATGTGCTCTTGCAACTACTGGAATTTGCGCCGATGGAGGGTAAAGCATGGCATATGCTGGGCCGCTGCCATCAAACGCAGCAACGGCATAGTAAAGCACTGGAATGCTTTGAACGTGCCGCCTGCTGCTATCGGAATCAGAATATGGCTGACCAGCCGCCTGCCTCGGCAGCGATTGCGCAGCTGTTGTGGAATCAAGGTGAAAAGACACAGGCTGAGGCGATGCTTGATGCATTACTGGCTACCCGCCCTGACGATGCCAAACTACAGGCTATGCGTGCAACTTGGCATGAGCAGCATGATGATACAGCATCAGGAACAGATAGCGTTACATTCAATCAGACCGATAGCAGGCAGGGGAAAGCACAATGACAGCGTTGAAGATTCTTGTGATGCACGGGCCGAACCTTAATCTGCTCGGAACCCGCGAGCCGCAGCATTATGGCATGCAGAATCTAAGCAGTATCAATGCATCACTTGCCGAGCTTGGCAAAGGTCTCAACTGCACTATATCCACGTTCCAGAGCAACCATGAAGGTGAACTGGTGGAACGTATACATCAGGCCGCAGGTGAAGTGGACGGCATGGTGATTAATCCGGCGGCTTATACACATACCAGCGTTGCCCTGCGCGATGCGCTGCTTGGTTGTAATATTCCATTTGTCGAAGTGCATTTATCGAATATTCATAGCCGTGAAGAGTTTCGCCATCGTTCGCTGCTGGCCGATGTTGCGACGGGGATTGTTGCCGGTTTCGGCGCGGAGTCGTATGCGCTGGCGTTGCGCGGATTATGCGATGTTTTGCGTGCAAAGGGTGGCGACAAAAACGGCGTGGATAAAAACTAATCGCCAACACAAATTTTACAGAAATGATATATATATAAACTATAAATCGGCTGAATCAGCCGTGAATGAGATAAGGAGAAACATGTGGATATTACCCAGATTCGAAAACTAATTCGTCTGATTCAACATTCGGATGTCACCGAAATCGAGGTGACCGAAGGCGAACATACGGTGCGCATTTGCCGAGGCAATTCAAATGTTCAGCAGGCTATTCAGTATGCACCGGCAGCACCTGCCGTCGTAGCGCCTGCCGCTGCACCCGCACCGACGGCATCAACGGTCTCGGAAGATGCCGGAGATGATGCACATACCGTCACTTCGCCGATGGTGGGCACATTCTACGGTGCCGCATCACCAGAATCCGACCCTTTTGTCACCGTCGGTAGTAAGGTCAAAAAAGGCGATACCTTGTGTATCATTGAAGCAATGAAACTGATGAATGAAATCGAAGCGGAATATGCAGGCACGGTGGACAAAATTCTTGTCGATAATGCTACGCCGCTGGAATACGGCCAGCCGTTGTTTGTCATTACCCCGTCGGCTTAGGGGTAACGAATGTTTCATAAGATTCTCATTGCCAACCGTGGCGAGATTGCCGTTCGCATTATCCGTGCTTGTCGGGAGTTGGGCATTGCTTCCGTAGCCGTCTATTCGGAGGCGGACCGCGAGGCCATGCATACCCGTCTGGCCGACGAAGCGGTATGCATCGGCCCGGCCCCCAGCGCCCTCTCCTATTTGAATATTCCGGCGATTATGGCGGCAGCCGAAATCACCGATGCCGAAGCGATTCATCCGGGTTACGGATTTCTCGCTGAAAATGCTGAATTTGCCGACATTGTCGCTGAATCCGGCTATACATGGATTGGCCCGTCACCCGAGTCGATGCGCACGATGGGCGATAAAGTAGCCGCCAAACAGAAAATGCAGGAAGCCGGTGTGCCTTTGGTTCCCGGTTCCGATGGTGCGGTGAACACGGTTGAAGAGGCCAAGGAAATTTCCCGCAAAGCCGGGTTTCCGGTGATTATTAAAGCTTCCGCCGGTGGTGGCGGACGCGGCATGAAGGTGGTGCATTCCGAGCCGGCATTGGCCGGTGCATTTAATATGTGCCAGAGTGAAGCTGGTGCGGCATTTGGCAACGACACCGTATTTATCGAAAAGTTCCTTGAAGAACCACGGCATATCGAAGTACAGGTTCTCGGCGATACACACGGCAATATTGTGCATCTTTTCGAGCGCGAATGTTCAATGCAGCGCAACAATCAAAAGGTGCTTGAAGAAGCGCCAAGCCCCTTTGTTGACGATAAAACACGTAAAAAATTGTGCGCTGCCGGTGTGGCGGCGGCCAAAGCTGTCAATTATGTGGGTGCGGGAACGATTGAGTTTCTGATGAATCCGGACAAATCATTCTATTTTATCGAAATGAATACCCGCATTCAGGTCGAGCACCCGGTCAGCGAATGGATTACCGGTGTTGATTTGATTGAATGGCAGATTCGCGTTGCAGCAGGTGATAAACTGGCTTTCAGTCAATCTGACATTAAGAAGAAAGGGCATGCTATCGAGTGCCGGATTAATGCCGAACATCCATTCAAATTCACCCCTTCACCGGGTACGATTGAACTGTATCACGCCCCCGGCGGACGCAGTGTGCGTGTCGATGCGGCGATTTATTCCGGCTATTCGGTTCCGCCTTACTACGATTCGATGATTGGAAAAATTATCACCCATGCCCGTGACCGGCAGAAATGCATCCGGCGTATGCAGCGGGCCATTGATGAATTGGCGATTCTCGGTATTACCACCAATCAGGAATTGCATCGTCGGCTGCTTGCCAATCCGGCATTTCAAAAAGGTGATTTCAATATTCACTTCCTCGAACGTTGGCTCAAGGAGATGAGTCTTTAGCAGATGCAGGAAAGGGCGACGCCTGATTTAAAGCCTAAATCAGGCGACCGTCTCTTTACATTTATAATAATGAGCCACTTGCAAAAGTCTGGGTAGATGAGTTGCAATCCCGCTTCGAGTGCGATTTTGAGTTGGAATGAGGTGAATGGTGATTCCATTTGCCGAAATTACAACTCAAAATCACGCCGGAGCGGGGAAGTAAATCGCCGCTCACGACTTCTGCAAGTGGCTCTAATACAGCTTTCAGGCGTTCCGCCGTGTGCGCACGGCGGCGGCCAGTTCATTCAGCACGATCCGGGTATCTTCCCAGCTAATGCAGGCATCAGTGACGCTTTGTCCAAATGTCAGCTCACGACCGGCGACCACATCCTGACGCCCTTCTTTGAGGTGGCTTTCAATCATGACGCCGGTAATGCTGCGATTGCCGCCTGCAATTTGCGCGGAAACATCATGTCCGACGATGATTTGCCGTTCAAATTTTTTGCTACTGTTGGCGTGCGAAAAATCAATCATCAGTTGCGCGGGTAGCCCGGCAGCCCGCAATTCCGCACTGGCCTGCTCAACACTGGTTGCATCGAAATTCGGTTGGCGTCCGCCACGCAAAATCAGATGGCAATCATTATTCCCAGCGGTTGAAAAAATAGCCGAACGGCCTTCCTTGGTCAGCGACAGAAAGTGATGCGGATGGGCGGCAGCCCGCAACGCATCGACAGCGACTTTAAGGCCACCATCGGTAGCGTTCTTGAATCCGACAGGACAAGACAGACCGCTGGCCAGCTCACGATGCGATTGTGATTCGGTGGTGCGTGCGCCAATCGCGCCCCAGCTAATCAGATCAGCCACATATTGCGGACTGATTAGATCGAGAAATTCGGTTCCGGCAGGAACGTCCATTTCGTTGATGTCGAGCAACAACTGGCGAGCCAGCCTCAGGCCTTCGTTGATGCTGAAGGTTCCATCCAGATTCGGGTCGTTAATCAGGCCTTTCCAGCCGACTGTGGTGCGCGGTTTTTCAAAATAACAACGCATAATAATAAGTAAGTCACTACCAACTTCGGCACGTGCACCTTGCAGGTGGCGGGCATATTCGCGTGCGGCATCCGGATTGTGGATGGAGCACGGGCCGACGACGACCAACAGCCGGTCATCGTCGCCTTGCAGGATGGCATGGGTTGCCTGCCGGGCCTCGAAGGTCGTTTTTGCTGCCCGCTCGGAGATCGGGTGTTCGCGATGCAGTTGCTCGGGTGGAATCACTTCATCCACGCCAATTATGCGCAAATCATCGGTTTGGTATGTCACAGGTATCGTCATTATTTGCCTCGGGCGCGCAACTATACGCATCCGCTGACGATTTTCGAGGCCTTGTGGTGTAGGGATGCAGCAGGTTGAGTTTTCTTGCAAACGGGGCAGAATTCAGGCGTTGCAATTCAGGCGTTGCAAGCTTGTTTGCTTGTCGCTAAGGTTCGCCGCCCTAATATTTAGGAAAAATGACAATAGGAAAGCTCGATTCATGGCGTTGGATTTGGAACAGAAAAACGAAATTATTACAAAATATGCGACCCACGAGGGCGACACAGGTTCGCCTGAGGTGCAAGTTGCATTGCTTACCGCCCGTATCAACGGGTTGGGTGAACACTTCGATAAGAACCATAAGGATCACCACTCGCGGCGCGGCCTGTTAAAAATGGTCGGTGTACGCAGGAACCTGCTGACTTATCTGAAAAACAGAGATTTTAACCGTTATCGCACGCTGATTGATAGCTTGGGATTACGTCGCTAATTTTTTCAAGGGCGGCCCTTCGGGGTCGCCCTTTTTATTTATGCCTGTACGCATGTTTTTGTTCCTGTTGCCAATCCACGTATTAGAATTCAGCTAAAAGGATGAGATATGTTTAATATTCATACGACTACCGCCAATGTGGGCGGACGCGATTTATCATTTGAAACCGGACGTGTCGCCCGTCAGGCGGGCGGCTCCGTGCTGGCGCAATGCGGCGATGTTGTTGTGCATGTGGCGGCAACCGCCGCCAAGACACCGCTTCAAGGCGTCGATTTCATGCCGCTAACCGTTCATTATCAGGAAAAAACCTATGCTGCAGGCCGTTTTCTTGGCGGTTTCTTTAAACGCGAAGGACGTCCAAGCGAAAAGGAAACGCTGACCAGCCGTTTAATCGACAGGCCGATTCGCCCGCTGTTTCCTAAAGGTTATTTCCACGAAACGCAGGTGATTGCGACGGTGATTTCGGCAGACGAAGGCACCAACCCGGATATTATCGCCATCAATGGCGTATCTGCTGCGTTGGCGGTTTCCGATATTCCGTTCGCCGAGCCGATTGCCGCTTCCCGCGTCGGTTTGATTGATGGTGAGTTTGTTTTGAACCCAAGCTACGAGCAGGTTGCCGAATCCAGTCTGGATTTGATTGTCGCCGGTACGCGCGATGCGGTGCTGATGATTGAATCCGAAGCCAAAGAGCTTTCCGAAGCGCAGATGCTTGATGCGATTGCCTTTGGCCAGCAGGGCTATCAGCCGGTGCTTGATGCGATTGAAGCGTTGGTTAAAGCGGCTGGAAAAGACAAATTGGAAGTTGTGCTTGCCGGTAACGATGATGTGCAGGCTGCGGTCAATGCGGCGTTTGAAGCCGATGTGCGCGATGCCTATGCCACGGTCAATAAATCGGAGCGTTCCGCCAAGGTTGAAGGTTTACGTGCCGCAGCTCAGGAAAAACTGGCTGGCAATGAAGATGCGCCGGGTGAATTTTCATCCAATGACGTATCTTCGGCGATGAAAGCACTTGAGAAAAATGTCGTGCGCCGCTCGATTATTGCCGGTAATCCACGTATCGACGGACGCGCCACCGATCAGGTTCGCGCCATTGATTGTCAGGTTGGTGTATTGCCGCGTACGCATGGCTCGGCGCTGTTCACACGTGGTGAAACGCAGGCGCTGGTAACCATCACGCTGGGAACCGAATCCGATATGCAAATGACCGAATCGCTGGAAGGCGTGGCCAAACAGCGTTTTATGTTGCACTACAATTTCCCGCCGTATTCGGTAGGCGAAGCACGTCGCATGGGTCCTCCGGGGCGTCGTGAAATCGGCCATGGTCGATTGGCGCGTCGCGGTATTGAAGCGGTGTTGCCATCCATGGATACGTTTGGTTATGCCATCCGTTCGGTATCTGAAATTACCGAATCCAACGGTTCGTCCTCGATGGCTTCTGTTTGCGGTACCTCACTGGCGCTGATGGATGCCGGTGTGCCGACAAAAGCCGCTGTAGCCGGTGTGGCAATGGGACTGATTCTGGAGAAAGACGGTCATGCCGTGCTGACTGATATTCTCGGCGACGAGGATCATCTCGGCGATATGGATTTCAAGGTGGCCGGTACACGCAACGGTGTTAATACCTTGCAATTGGACATCAAAATCGGTGGTCTGACGCGCGAAATCATGGAAGAAGCTCTGGCTCAGGCACATGCAGGCCGGATGCATATTCTTGATGAAATGGCCAAGTGTATTGATGCGCCACGTGCTTCGATTGCCGATCATGCGCCACGCATGTTCAGCATGAAGATTCATCCGGACAAGATTCGTGAAGTGATTGGTGCGGGCGGTAAGGTGATTCGCGGCATTGTCGAGGAAAGTGGAGCCAAGGTAGATATTGAAGACGATGGCACAATCAAGATTTTTGCGGTTACCGGCGAAGCTGGCGAGAAAGCCAAGAAGATGATTGAAGATATTGTTGCCGAAGTTGAAGTCGGTAAAGTATACGAAGGTAAGGTTGTCAAAATTATGGACTTCGGCGCGTTTGTACGCGTGGTCGGTCAGACGGATGGTTTGGTGCATATTTCGCAGATTGCCAATCATCGTGTCGAAAAGGTTGCCGATGAGCTGTCCGAAGGCCAAATGGTGCGCGTCAAGGTGCTTGAAGTGGACCGTAACGGGAAAATCCGTTTGTCCATGAAGGTGCTTCTTGAAGCGGAAGCCGCAGCCTGATTTCCCTTTTAACAGGAAGGGCGGAGGAGGCGGTTTTTCCGCCTCTTTCTTTTTGCTCCCAAGGGAGGCGCTGAATAAAGCTGGTTCGAGGAGGCTGTAATGAAAAATGAAGCGGGTTCAAGGCAAAGATTGCAATCCATCGCACCGCTATGGTGACCGGAGGGTGACCGGAGGAAATACCTGTGGTGCTCAAATCTTTAACGCGGAAATCGTTTATTTTACATGCAGCAGCACGAATCATGGTTTGTTCAGCGATTCCCAAGGTAAAATAGAATGAGTTCAGGTATGAAAAAAAGCCCTATTTCTGAAACGCAGTTGACCAGAGGCCCGCTGCTGCTGACGCATGCAATGAATGCAGCGCAAACGGTATCGCTGGGGATATTTATCAACGTTGGCAGCCGTGACGAGGCTGCTTCACAATCAGGCATGGCGCATGCGCTGGAGCATATGCTGTTCAAGGGCACGCGACGGCATAATGTCGATGCGCTGGCCGAAATGCTTGATCGTCTCGGTGGCACGGCCAATGCATTCACAGGCCGCGAACGCACCTGCTTTCATATCCGTGTGTTGCGCGAGGATTGGCAGGAAGCGTTGGGCATACTCTGCGACATGGTGCAGGAACCATCGCTACCGGAAGATGAATGGCAGCGCGAACGGCAGGTGATTTATTCGGAAATGGCGATGGCCGAGGATGTGCCTGAGGATTGGGTTTTTGATCAGCATGTCGAGGCTCTGTATCCTGATCAGGCGATTGGACGACCTGTACTTGGCAGCCGCCAAATTCTGGCAACGTTTGACCGCAAGCATCTCCTGTCCTTTCTCAATACCTATTACCGTCCTCCGAATATGCTCATTGCCGCTGCCGGTAGCGTTTCTCATGATGATATTCTTTCATTTTTGCAAGCGCGCGACTGGCCGGACGGCAAGGCGGTTGGTGCTCGCGCTTTGGTGCAGATGAGTGAAGGTATGCAATGCCTGCCACGCGACGATGAACAGGCCTATTTTGTCGGTTCGCTGCCGGGTATTGACGCTGCATCCACAGAACGTCCGGTGGCCTGGTTGGCCAATCAGATGCTTGGCGGCGGCATGAGTTCACGTTTGTTTCGTGAAATACGTGAAAAGCGCGGCCTTGCCTACGGTGTAGGCTCGCATCTATCCGCGTTGAGCAATACCGGGGCTTGGAGTATTAGCGGCAGCACAGATCCGGAAAAGCTCGGCGAATGCATGCATGTACTGGACGATGTGTTGGGCGATTTTTCAGCCAGTCTGAACCCATCTGAATTTGACAGGGCGGTACGCCAGTTGGAAGTCTCCATCCGCATGAGCATGGATTCCTGCGATGCCAATATGATGCATCTCGGCAATCGTTTCGATGAAGCGGAAATACTGCCGCAGGATGCATGGGTAGCGCAGGTTCGTGCGGTATCAATGCAGCAGGTACGCGATTGGGCGGAAATGCAACTGGCACGACCTGTTTTGTGGACGTGCAGCGGCCCGTCTGCTGCATTGGACGGACTTGCAACGGGTTTGGGTTGAATACAAGCAATGTTTGCACAGGGAAAACATCCCGATGTTAAGTAAATAACATACCCGACTGACCTCAGCCTCTAAAACATGTGTTAAGCGTATATTTCTGACTATAAACTTGATTGTTCTGCGTGCGTTGGAGCAGTTACGATGTCTCAAGCAAACAGGACACCGCCGACGACGATGTGCACAGCATGTTTGAAAATGGTAAAATCATACCATCCGCAACGACTGCGAAACCGATGTCTGCACCACGCTGCTGCTGTTCCTGCGCTGGTAATTATTCAGCGGCACACTCAGCGAAGGAGCCTATGCCCGCAGCACCCTAGGCCTGCGCCATTATCTCGAATCGGAATCCGAGGAGCGCCCGCATTTGGGGGAATTTTTGACTGCATGGGGAGAGAATTAGTCAAACAACTTGTAGCGTGCGCACCCGATCCGCCACATCCGGCCACGTGGTCTGCTTGGCAACACGCAACTCGTAATCCTTCTGCAATCCAATCCACACATCCGGCGATGTACCGAAATATTTGCCGAGGCGAAGCGCCGTATCGGCAGTAATCGCACGCTTACCGTTGACCACCGCACTGATGCGGTTCGGCGGCACATCCAAATCGCGGGCCAGTTGATTGATACTAATCCCCGTCGGTTTCATAAAATCTTCCAGCAGGATTTCACCCGGTGGAATGGGAGCAAGCATTTTCTCGGCCATGGCAAACCTCCTAATGGTAATCTGTGATCTCGACATCAAAAGCATGCCCGCTTCGCCAAACAAAACAGATGCGCCACTGCTTGTTCACACGAATGCTGTATTGCCCTTTGCGGTCGCCTTTTAGCGCCTCTAAATGATTCGATGGCGGTATCCGTAAATCTTCCAGTGAAACCGCTTGATTCAAATACAACAATCTGCGCCGCGCCTGCCGTTCAAAAGCGCGAAACTTTGCAACACTCATATCCGCAAACAACGCTTCGGTCTTTTTGCATCTGAATGACTTGATCACCAATGAAGCATATTATGCATTACGTAATACGTCAAGGGTATTTTGTGCTCTGCGAGTCTTGCCTAGGAAAAGGGTTGTTATGCCCTTGACACGGAGGCCTCTAATGGGCGACCCCGAAGCCTGAACCAATCAAACGAATTATTTATGAACCATGTATTCAATGGGGTTATTCCCTGTAAATTGGACTGTATTGATTGTCACCTTCAATGGTAAGAAACCTAATTGTTTGTTCGTGAGGGTCCCGATCAACAATTAAATTAGGGACATGAATCGTAAGGTATCCGGCTTGTTGGATGTCTGCGGTTGGGTCTACGATAATTTCACCAACCCGAACTGCTTCATCTGGCTTGTCACCACACTCATAATCCTTAAGCAAATTTAGTTCTGTTATCCAAATCCTTCGGGGCATTTCCTTGTATCTATAATATTTTTTCACTTCATCGTGCATTCCAGATTCTAGCACCATATTTCTAAAAACATTTCGTTCTTGTAGATATGTTCTGATTAAAAAATGATCAAGCGATTCTTGAATCTCATCACTGTCATTTTCACTAACATTCATTAGACGAAGCAGAGAAATCAGAGCGGTTTGTTCAGCTTCTTCTGCTGTTAAACATACCTCAGTAGGGAGTAAAGGGATTGCATAGCATACAGCATCCAGCGAATATGGCTGGTCTACAGTAGCTGTTGAAGGGATAGGAAGGTAAGGCCCTGTATTATCATTATGCATATAAAATGGAGCCGCCCATGTTGCGGAATTGAGAAATACAAAACCTTTACTAATTACCCTTACAGAAGTTCTAATTTTATCGGCTGGATTAGCGTCCCACCCATGGCCTATCAATACAACCGCGTGACCACTTTGACTTTTATCTTTTGGGAAGATTGCTAGTATTACAGGTATTCCAGATTCGATATATGGATATAACAATCTTCTTACATGTAACGGGTCGGATAATGGGTCTCCAACATCTCTGAACCATAATAGATTTGGGGAATATCCAGAGCTCCTTATTGCTTCCATCATTTGATCAATTTGAAGCCCCTCCCTATTTGGAAGGGTTCGGCCACGTACTACATATCTAGTTGCAGATGTCGTAATCTCAGCTGGGCTATGAGCAGCGAGCCCCTCTTTTCGCCTTAATGTCCTTAATGCCATCCATATTGAGGCTTGAGCGCACGCACCGACAGCATTGTCTTGCTGCATAAATGGTGTGCCAACTACTGAAAAAGTTTTTCCTGCCAAATGAACATCAAAAGAATCCCTTGATAGAAGAAAGAAAGGAGTATTGCTGGGTGGTCGAAGAATTGAAGCTGCTATTGGACAAAATGTAATTGGCCTCAGCGTGATGAATCCAAGGTAATCAGAATTGGCCGCCGAATCTATAACATCTAAAGGGTCAGAGCTTTTCTTCCATGCTTTTGAAAAACAGTGTATCCTCTTGCAGTAGCGATCAACGTGTCCGTACAGTTTTCCATAATATGCATGATATTCTGATGTAAAATCAGGATCCTGAACTGATCTTTGAATTATTACAGATTGGCAGCCCAAAGTCAGTACATGGTGAAAAATATGCGCCACAGGTGTACTTCGAGGCTCATCATCAAGGCTGAGAGGAAGTTCGGCATTTAACATTTCAAAAAGCGTGTCGAGCTTCTTGTCTAACTGTTTGCTATTGTGAAGCCTGTAGTATGAAAGACGATTTGAGGCAGGCAGGCTAGGCAAAACCTATCTCATGCCAATGTTATGCGACGCGCTTCTTCATATGCTTTTTTTTCTTGGTCTCTAATTTGTTTGGCTACCGGAGCAATTTCTTCGCGAAATCCAGCATAGAAACTGTCCGCTTTTTCTTTGCTAAGCGTAGAGGAGGTATTTGTCTGTTTTATTTTGGTCGCAAATGTAAGTGTGTGTGTAGTCAAAACTTCCTCCTTTGAGTTAATGAAACACTAATGGTTTCCAGTTAAATATTCCCTCACTTAATAAAGTGTTAATTTTCCTTAACCCTCCATGTTCAAACCCGGATTGTACACCTTTGATCAGGCAAAAGCCATGGACACGACTAATGGGCATAAAGCAATTTTGCGCCAAAACTCAAAGGCTAAGTCAACGCCTAAATGTAGGGGCATTTATGACCCTCTCCGTTTTGCGTAAGATGAATAACTTCGTGATAATTTACTAATTCAATTCGATGCCTACGCATTCGCCACACGCCGGGAAGACGGCGTCGGGCGTTCTTCGGGGCGGATGCCGAGTTTTTTGAACAGGGCCTGATCGTTTTCGGCATCCTGATTGCCGGTGGTCAGCAGTTTCT
>QILF01000082.1 GCA_003233235.1 Zetaproteobacteria bacterium | reverse complement strand
AAATGGAACCACCATTCACCTCATTCCAACTCAAAATCGCACTCGAAGTGGGATTGCAACTCATCCACCCAGACTTTTGCAAGTGGCTCATGGCTTTAATTCTTTTATTTTTCGCTACAATAGCCGTTGTTCCAGCTCGGGTTTTATGCTGATAGAGCGCAAACTTGACCCGCGCGCCGGCATCACCATAATGCCGCGACCCTTCGTTTGCGCTATCATCCGGGCAGGCGAGGTCGCTGGAGCTTGTTTGCATTAAATGCACGAGACAAAAATCCGGCAGTGAACACAGGAGACAGTTATGGCAGTTCCAAAGAGAAAAACCAGCGCTTCCAAGCGTAAAATGCGTCGCGCACATGATGCGATTGGCGTTCCGGCGATGAGCGAATGCACAAATTGCGGCGAAGTGATGCGCCCGCATCATGCCTGTCCGCATTGCGGCTTTTACAAAGGCCGCGAGGTTGTGGCGACCGACGAGGTCTGATCATTCCATTGTTTATGTCAGTGGGTTACATGGATTTTAAACATGTTTAATCCGGTTGTGCGTTGATGATTCGCATTCTGGTTGACGGTCATGGCGGCGATCATGCGCCGGGTGTCGTTATCGAAGCGCTCAGCACTATTCATGCGCAATACAGTGATAAATTGACGCTTGGTATTGTCGGTCAGCCGGATGTTTTGCTGCCTGCATTACAGAAAGCAGAGCTTGCCGATGCTGTGAAAATTATCGCAGCCAGTGAAATTATCGATATGTGCGAATCGCCTGCGATAGCACTGCGCCGCAAAAAAAATTCATCCATCCACGTTGGTGCGCGTCAGGTGCGCGATGGTGAATGGGATGCGCTGGTCAGTGCCGGAAACACCGGCGCGCTGATGGCTATTTCCCGAATGATATTGAAAATGCTGCCCGGCGTTGATCGTCCGGCTATTGCCTCGATGCTGCCCGCCGAAAACGGCAAAACATTGCTGCTTGATGCCGGAGCCAATGTCGATAGTTCATCCGAACATCTCACCCAATTCGCTATTATGGGTTCCTGCTACATGGAAGCCGCTGAAAGCATCAAATCGCCACGTGTGGGCGTGCTGAATATCGGTTCGGAAGACATTAAAGGCACGGATGTGGTGAAAATGGCCGCCGCCAGTATCGCTGAGTTGGATTTGAATTTTATCGGCAATGTTGAAGGCACGGATCTTTTCCTCGACACCGTTGATGTTGTGGTTTGCGATGGTTTTGTCGGCAATGTGGCGTTGAAAACGATGGAAGGCGTGGCCTCGTTTATTATCACCAATCTGAAACGAAAACTGGGCGGTAGTTTAAGTTCTAAATTAGGCGCGTTGTTGTCCAGAAATGCCTTACGACGACTCAGAAAACGGATTGATCCGGCTGAATATAACGGTGCACCGTTGCTTGGTTTGAATGGCATTGTCGTGAAAAGCCACGGTTCCGCTGATGCGTTGGCTTTCACGCGCGCCATTGAAGTGGCACACCGGCAGGTTGAGTCGAAACTGAAATCGCGTATTGTTGAATCCATGAATAAATGGTTGGAGGGATAACGATGCCGCGTGTGCATATCACCGGTGTCGGTGGTTATCTTCCGGAGCGTATCTTGAGCAATCAGGAGCTGGCCGAGCGGATCGATACCACGGATTCGTGGATCGTCGAGCGCACAGGCATTCGCCAGCGGCATATTATTGCCGAAAATCAGTGTACATCCGATTTGGCGGTGCAAGCAGCCAAACAGGCATTGGACGATGCCGGTATTCTGGTGGGCGATTTGGATGCGCTGGTGGTAGCGACAACAACCCCGGATATGGTATTTCCCTCTACGGCGGCGATTGTGCAATCGAAGCTCGGCGCATCCGGTTTTCCTGTGTGGGATATTCAAGCGGTTTGTGCCGGATTTGTTTATGGGCTAGCGCAGATAGATGCGATGATTCGTGCCGGAATGTTTCGTCGCGTGCTGCTGGTCGGTACGGAATCAATGTCGCGTATTCTTGATTGGAATGACCGTTCAACCTGCGTGTTGTTTGGTGATGGCGCGGGTGCGGTCGTGCTGGAAATTGCTGATGATGGAATCGGTGGTGGTAAAAGCGGTGATGATGAAAGTGACGAATACGGTGTGCTGGGTTCGGTGCTCAAAGCTGATGGCGCGTATCGGCCATTGCTGATGGCCAGACATCCGCATCCGGGTGCCAGTCCCGATGGTTCGCGTTATAACGAGCAGCCGGATATGTCGGTTGATGCAGCCGGTGTTGCTGCTGTCGAAATGCACGGCAATGAGGTGTTTCGTAACGCTGTGAATAAACTGGGCGAAGTTGTCGGCGATGTGCTTGCACATTGTAAAATGGAGGCTTCAGAGATTGACTGGCTTATACCGCATCAGGCCAATATTCGCATTATTCAGGCAACCGCCAGAAAACTGAAATTGGATAGCGAGCATATTGCCATCAGCGTGGACAGGCATGCGAATACATCCTCGGCCAGTGTGCCGCTGGCATTGAATGCTTATTACCGTGAAGGTCGGATTGAAAAGGGGCAGGTGCTTCTTCTTGAGGCATTTGGCGCGGGTTTTGTGTGGGGGGCGAATCTGATTCGCTGGGGTAAAGATAAGCCATGAGGTTGTTTTTTCTAGGGGTGATGTGTTGATCAACACGACTTCTGGCGGGTTTGCTTTCCTGTTTCCGGGGCAGGGTTCGCAATCGGTTGGCATGCTCGCCGGGTTGCTTGCTGACGAGAGCATCGTCGGGCAAACATTTGATGAGGCATCGGACGCACTGGGTTACGATATGCGTGCGCTGGTTGCCGAAAATGCAAACGATAGCTTGAACCAGACTGAATTTACGCAACCGGCTTTGCTGACAGCTTCGACAGCCCTGCTGCGTTTGTGGCGGCAGCGGGGTGGTGCAGAGGCTGTTTGTGCCGCCGGGCATAGTCTGGGTGAATATTCAGCACTGGTTGCAGCAGGCAGTTTGCAGTTTACCGATGCGGTGCAACTGGTGGCCTTTCGCGGTCGCGCGATGAGCGAGGCTGTGCCGGAGGGTGTCGGTTTGATGGCCGCGATTCTCGGGCTTGACGATGCACGGCTTGAATCGCTATGTGACGATGCCAGCAGTGCGCAGGAAAAGGTCTGGCCAGCCAATTATAATTGTCCGGGGCAGCTGGTTGTTGCCGGACATGTCGGTGCAGTTGAACGTTTGATTGATTTGGCTAAACAGGCTGGTGCCAAACGTGCGCTACCGTTGCAGGTCAGTGCACCATCGCATACGCCTTTGATGCAATCGGCAGCCGATCAGATGCAGTTGCGACTTGCCGAGACCAACATCAAACAGCCTGAAATACCGGTGTGGAGCAATGCATTGGCGGCTCCTCTGAGTGATGCCGCTGCTATTCGTGATGCGCTGGTTCAACAGTTGATTTCGCCGGTTCGTTGGAGCGAAAGTATTGTCGGTATGTATGGTACGGGCGTGGTGGCCGGTGTCGAAATGGGACCGGGTAAGGTGGTTAGCGGGATTGTACGTCGCGTTGAACGGGAAATGACGGTGTATGTTACGGATGTTTCGGTGGCGATGGACAAGGCCATTGCGGCTGTTTCGGGAGATGTATCATGAGTGAAACGACACAACGTATTGCGCTGATTACCGGCGCTAGCCGTGGCATCGGTTATGCGATTGCAGAGCGATTGGCGGCGGATGGTCATGCGCTGGCGATTTGCGGCACACGCGATGAAACGATTCGTCAAGCAGCAGAAAAACTGGCTGCTGCGCATGGGGTTGAAGTGTTACCTGCGGCGGTTAATGTTGCCGATAGAGAAGCGATGCAGGGTTTTGTCGGCGATGTCGTTAAGCATTTCGGCGGCTTGCATGTGCTGGTCAATAACGCGGGTATTACACGCGATAACATTTCCATGCGCATGAAAGCGGAGCAGTGGCAGGATGTGCTGGACACCAACCTGAGTTCGGTGTTTCATGCCGCGCAGGCTGCGATTCGCCCGATGATGAAGGCGCGATTCGGGCGTATTATTAATGTATCTTCAGTGGTTGCTTCGATGGGAAATCCGGGGCAGTTGAATTATTGCGCAAGCAAGGGTGGTGTTGATGCCTTGACACGCTCGCTGGCACGCGAAATAGGTTCACGCGGAATCACGGTTAATGCTGTCGCCCCCGGTTTTATTGCCACGGATATGACCGCTGAACTGGGTGAAGATGCGCATGCAAAACTGCGCGATCAGATTCCCCTTGGGCGTTTGGGGTCTGTAGAGGATATTGCCAATGCAGTGGCTTTTCTTGCCGGAGATGGTGCTGCGTATATCACCGGTCAGGTGCTGCATGTGAATGGTGGAATGTATATGTAAGTTTTCCCGGTTTGCCGGGACAGTTGAAAATAATAAAATGTTAAGAAAGTAACAAATCGTTTGAAAGAATGAGCACGAAAACAAATAGAGATAGTACAATAAGAATGCCGCGTTTTGCAAAACGGCTTGTGCACGACGTAAGGCTATGATAGAAGCCGAGAAATTATTTACAGGGAGATGTTTATGTCCGCAGAAATTGAAGCAAAAATTATTAAAATCGTTGCCGATCAGCTGAATGTTGACGAGGGTGAAATTAGTTCCGATTCCTCATTTGTCGATGATTTGGGTGCTGATTCTCTGGATACCGTTGAGTTGGTGATGGCCTTTGAAGAAGAGTTCGCTATCGAGATTCCCGATGAGGATGCAGAGAAAATTCAGTCGGTACAAAACGCTATTGATTATATCGCTGCTAAAGCAGAGTAAACTTTTATGACAAGACGTGTTGTCGTTACCGGCGTCGGTCTGGTAACGCCGCTGGGTACGGGTACGCAAAAAACATGGGAATCACTCATTGCCGGTAAGTCCGGTGTACGGCGTATTTCGAAATTTGATGCGGAAGCTTCCGGAATGGCTTGCACCATTGCCGGTGAAGTGTCTGATTTTGAGGTTGGCGATTACGTAAACCGTAAGGATGCCCGCAAGATGGATACCTTTATCCAGTATGCGATTGCCGCTGCCGGTATGGCTTTGGAGCACTCCGGTCTGGAGATCACCGAGGCCAATGCTGAACGTGTCGGCGTGACCATTGGTTCCGGAATCGGCGGCATGCCTGCCATTGAGCGCACCATGCGGGCTTATTTGGCTGGCGGGGCGCGCAAGATTTCGCCGTTTTTTATTCCTATGACGATTATCAATATGGCATCCGGCTGGGTTTCGATGCTGACTGGCGCGAAAGGCCCGAATACGGCGACGGTAACGGCCTGTGCGACGGCTACGCACGCGATTGGCGATGCATATGAAATGATTGTCCGTGGTGATGCCGATGCGATGATGGCCGGTGGTACCGAGGCGTGCATTTGTGAATTGGCGGTAGGTGGATTTGCTGCTTCACGTGCGTTATCAACGCGTAACGACGATCCAGAACGGGCATCACGCCCATGGGACAAGGATCGCGATGGCTTTGTTATGGGTGAAGGTGCGGGTGTTTTAATGCTCGAAGCACTGGAAACAGCACAGGCGCGCGGTGCGAATATTCTTGCTGAAGTTGTCGGTTACGGTATGTCTGGAGATGCCTATCATATTACCACACCCGCACCGGAAGGTGAGGGCGGCGCGCGGTGCATGCAGGCGGCACTTGACGGCGCTAAAATCAACCCTGAAGAAGTGGATTATATCAATGCACACGGCACATCCACGCCCGCTGGTGATATTTGCGAAACGCAAGGTATCAAGCGCGTCTTCGGCGAGCATGCAAACAAGCTGATGGTGTCTTCCACCAAATCAATGACCGGTCATTTACTCGGTGCAGCCGGCGGAATTGAGGCGGCATTCACAGCGCTGGCCATTCACCACGGTGTGATTCCGCCGACCATCAATCTGGATGAAGCAGGAGAAGGCTGCGATCTTGATTATGTGCCGAATCAGGCGCGTGAGGCGGATATTTGTGTGGCAATTTCCAATTCGTTCGGTTTTGGTGGGACCAACGCTACGCTGATTTTGCGTAAGTTCGTTTAACCACCGAACATTTGTAATTCCCGCGTGCGTTTCCGCACTGTTTTTCTCCTAGGTCGTAAGTGCAGTGCTTACGACCTTTTTTCTGCCAATCCGGCGCTCTTTTCTGCACTTCTGGAAGATCCAGATGGACATGGAATGCAACATCTTGTATCGCAAAGTGGCGAACGGCATAGCTTGCCAGCCTTGGCTGGCGGAGCGGTGGATGGGTTTCTTGAAACGTGGAAAAGGCAATTGAATCGGGCAGATAAACAGCCCTCACCCTGTATTCGCCAGTTGTTTTATGCCGCATACGAAGCGGCACATCTGATTGAACGATTACCGGAACCGGCTAGTGAGATTCCCGGATACGTGTTGTGGACGCTGCTTCCCGATTTTTCCTTGTGCGTGGATAATGCGCAGGCATGTGTGTATTTGGCGGCGTCCAGTGAAGCGAAACTGGATGATCTGGAGCAGATGATTGCCACGGCACAGAGCGTTCCTGTTGACCATGCCAAGACACTGGCCGGTCAATCCATCACATGCATGACGGCTGATCATCTATACAGGCAGAATGTACGCAGGGTGCGCGAGTATATTTCCGCCGGTGATGTGTTTCAGGCCAATATTGCCCGTTTTTGGCGTGTTCCCTTTTCCGGAAACGATTTAATGGCGCTGTATGGTCATTTGCGTGCGGTAAATGCAGCGCCGTTTTCATGTTTTGTGCGTATCGAAACGGCTCAGGACACGCTGCATATTCTTTCCGCATCGCCGGAACGTTTGTTTCGTATCAGCGCAACGGGCATGGTCGATACCCGTCCGATTGCCGGAACGCGTCGGCGCGGGGATGGGCAAATGGATGCGCAATTACGCGAGGAAATGCTGCTTTCGGAAAAAGAATGTGCCGAACACATCATGCTCGTTGATCTGGAACGTAATGATCTGGGGCGGGTGTGCGTTCCGGGCAGTGTTGAGGTGAACGAACGCATGGCCGTGGAACGTTATGCAACCGTCCAGCACATTGTCTCGAATGTGCGCGGGAAATTACGCACCGGGTTCGGGCTGGTGGATGTTTTTCATGCCATGTTTCCCGGCGGGACGATAACCGGCTGTCCCAAAGTACGCTGTATGGAGATTATTCACGAACTGGAAGGGCAGGCGAGAGGGCCGTATACCGGCGGCGTGGGTTTTCTGGCCTGGGATGGCTCAGCGGACATGAACATCCTGATTCGCACCTTCTGGCATCATCAGGGGCATCTGCAATGGGCGGCAGGTGCGGGAATTGTGGCTGATTCCGACCCTGAATTTGAATTGCATGAAACCGGATTAAAAGCCGAAGGCTTGCTGCGAGCGCTTCGTGCATGTTATGGGTCAACTTTGCCACCCATGAAGGGTGAAAGTAGCCATCAAGAATAGTTGCAAACCACCCAGGGAAGCTCTGAACAACTCATGATTTACGATACCGCACGCAAAACAGGCAATTCCTGCGTTAAAGATTTGAGCAATAGCAATGCCATTACTTGCAATCTTTGCCTTGGATTTGCCTGTTTTGCGCGACAGTCTCATCAAATCGGAGTTATTCAGAGCTCCCTAGGGAGGTGTTGATTAATTCTGAATAAAGCTGGTTTGCCCCTTAATCCAGCCTGAAAATCTACTCAAAGTGGTATTGCATTTTATCCACCCATACTTTTGCAAGTGGCTCCCTAGTTTATTCTTTTTCGGGGCTTTCTCAGCAGCACGCTACTTCATTTTAATAAATTATAATCACTCAGGTGAAACCATTTACGTGAAAAGATAAACGTGACCACGGGTTCCGGTGACAGACTGGTGACTTCACCGGTCATATTTTTTCTATAAAATGCTGTGCAGCTACCATCTTGCCAAACCGTTTTGCTCATTTTTTGTTTCATTTTTGCAATGTATTCAGTCTGAAGCTTGTGTTTGGCATCAATGGCTTTGATGCTTTTATCTCGTTTTATTGCACAAATAGCTTTAACCGTATAATCAGTCATTACCTCCATATAACATAATTGTGAACTATGGCCTGTGCCGGTGTTCGGGCCGTTTACTTTAAAATAGTTAGGGTAACCAGAAACGATAATGCCCTTATAAGAAACAACCTCTGTTTCCCATTCACGGTTAAGATTTCGACCACCCATGCCATACACCTGAAACGAGAGTGCTTTTTTCATATTTGAATAAGCATAAAACCCCGTGGCATAGACAATGATATCCAAAGGTATGTCTTTACCTTCTTTTGTTTTAATCCCTGTCGGCGTAATACGTTCTATCCCACTGATATCAACATCAACATTTTCCCGGGAAAGGGCGGGCAAAAACATATTTGTCGGTATGACACGTCTGCTGCCCAATTCATAATCAGGCATCATATGTTGCCGTAACGTGTCGTCATGAATATATGTTTCAAGATTCTTTTTTAGAATTTTTCGATATATATTTTTAACAAACTTGCTGAGCCATGAAGTCAATGGATAGCGGCGAAATGCAAGAAATCGCACTTCATGATAAGCAAAAACTGCAAAACGGATGAAATGCCGTGTTCCCGGCAGATGTCTAATCAGACGCTCTACAGAACTGAAATGCCTGTCTGAACGTGGAATGATCCACTGAGCCTTGCCCATAAACAGTGTTAACCTGTCAACCTTGCTTGCAATGGTTTGAACGACCTGAGTCCCTGAACATCCCGAGCCAATAACCCCGACACGTTTTCCTTCATAAGAAACACTGTGATCCCACTGTGCTGTGTGGAACTTTGCCCCCTGAAACGTTTCCGCTCCTTTAATGTCAGGAATATGTGGATTCGCCAATACACCGCTGGTATCGATAATAAAGCGAGCGCTATAGCTCTCGCCCGACTCGGTCTCAACATGCCACAAAAATGTGTCTTCATGGTAAGTCAGTTTTGTGACTGTCTGGTTTGTTTTTGTATATTTTCTTATATCAAATTTATCAATGATGTAGTTCGTATATTCGAGCAGTTCGCTTTGCGGGGAATATCTTTTCTTGAATTTATAGGGGATAAAGGAAATAGAATACAAGCTGGTTGGAATATCTACCTCGGCTCCGGGGTACGAGTTGTCTCGCCATGTTCCGCCTATGTCAGCGCTTCTTTCTAACAAGACAAAATCATTACAATTCTTTTTTTGTAAACGGATAGCCGCCAGCAAGCCTGAAAACCCTGTACCGATGATCACGCTTTCAAAATATTGAGCGTTCTTTTGCATCTTTCCGCCCTGTGCTGTTTCTTTTATTGGCAATGGCTCTAATGCTCTAAGCTTCAAATTCTTTTGGGCTTTCAATTGGCAATTATCCTTAAGGTGTAACTGCTTATCCCCTTGTTTCGGCATAGCATAACAAGCATGGCGAGGCATAGGCAAGAGTGGTCGAGGGAATTCAGGGGGCATAGTTTACCTATTTGTCGGATGATTCCCCCATTTCACTATTTAATATGTAAACTGTCCCCTGAATTACATTTAATATGTAAACTGTCCCCTGAATTACATTCCACTATTTAATATATAAACTGTCCCCTGAATTATTCGGCATCATCACATGATAATACCCGCCGGGGAGATGGACTCTTGGTTTCCGTGCCATAAGCAAACAATCGACCAAAACACCCAATTGTCAAGCCTGACCCAGTCTCAGACCCAGTCTCTCCAATCGACCAAAACACCCAATTGTCAAGCCTGACCCAGTCTCCAGTCTCTTCACAGTCTCTTCAGTCTCTTAAAACCGGACAGCAGTGTTGTTGAATATTAACTTTTTACAAACACTCCATGAAATGTCATTGGAATAGCCTGATCAAACCATAGTTTAGCGATAGCTGGTTCATCCATTTTTTGTGAATCAATGATCGCTAAGTAGCTTTGTTTATTGACGGTATCTTGCGTAAGTTGCAATATCCAGCCTTCTTCTTCGTTATGACCTTTTGCAACAAATAGGGGCTCTGATAGTTGATGTTGATCTGGAGCATACCAACGCTGGGTTTCCTGAGTTTCTGTGTCAATGCGAGCAAAACCACCATTGCCCACTGCTGTCCCACCTATAGGGCTAGGCAGCATTGAGCCGTATTTATCGGCTTGGGATCGGGCGGCTTGAACAGCTCAATCAGGTCTC
>QILF01000045.1 GCA_003233235.1 Zetaproteobacteria bacterium | reverse complement strand
TGATGACCAAACGGGCTCGCTGGGTGGTGCGGCATATAGAGCAGATGCGGCAACACCGTTCACTCATTCTGCCGCGTGAATATATTAGTGGTGAAACACACTTCTATTTGGGTCGTCGTTATCTGCTGAAGATTGTCCAGTCGGATATTGATCAGGTCAAATTGATTCGAGGCTCGTTCATGATCGAATGTGGAGAGCCTCATGCAGAGTATGTGAAGGCGCTTTTGGATGATTGGTACAAAGAGCATGCCCGGCAAGTGTTTGAACGCAGGTTAATTGTTGTGGCTGCTAATATTGAATGGTTGAATCAGACCCCACCCATATCTGTAAGGCATATGAAGAAACAGTGGGGAAGCTGTTCTTCTCTGGGAAGAATCAGTTTGAACTGGAATCTGGTAAAGGCCCCTATGGAGTGTGTCGACTATGTCATCACCCATGAGCTATGCCATTTGCGAGAACGTAACCATAGTAAGAAATTCTATGCTTTACTGGACCGGCATGCCTTTGGCTGGAAGCCAATTAAGACCAAGTTGGATGGCATGGCCGAATTGTTACTGAATAACTGAATACAAAATTCTTGAAATAAGTGGCAGAAATTTTTCGCATTTCTTTGCAGTTTATGCTTAAACCCACACAAGCATAGAGTCGCAATCCGCGTTGTTTAAAATTGAAGTGAACTTGTTTTAAACTACTTCAGGCGAAAATCACCCGCACTTTGAATCGCCACAATCCAGACACGTATTGCAATTATCAAGGCGCACCACGGCCATGGCGCCGCATTTGTCGCATTGTTGGCCTTTGGCAGCGGCATCTTCGCCGAGTTTTTGTTTGGCTTCTTTGCGTTTGGCTTCCAGTTCGGGGGTGGAGAGCTGGCCTTCCATCATGCCGATGGAAACCAGATGCTGCTGAATCACTTCGCCGATTTCGGCGACGATGGACGGCATATATTTGCCGCCGGGCTTGAAATAGCCGCCGCGCGGGTCGAAGACGGCTTTCAGTTCTTCGACAAGGAAGGTGACATCACCGCCTTTTCTGAATACGGCGGAGGTGATACGGGTCAGCGCCACAATCCACATGAAATGTTCCATGTTTTTCGAGTTGATGAAAATCTCGAACGGGCGGCGATGCTCTTCCGGCGTGTCGGCATTGATAATCACATCGTTGATGGTGATATACATGGCGTGGTCGGACATCGGGGTTTTGATTTTGTAGGTGGAACCTTCGAGGACGTGATCACGCTCAAGCAGCGGAGCAATCTGGGTGACGGTTGCCGTTTCATTTTCTTCTTCCGGACGGACGACCTCGTAGCCGGTGATTTTCTGCTCAATCGTTGTTGCCATGTTTGCCTCCCTTGATCGCGACGTTGGCCATACTTATCGGTGTGTTCTGTGTTTTTGATGCCGTATTGTGGTGTTTCGGCCTGCCGTGGTTGTAAAAATCGCGAAAGAGTTGCTCCATCCGCTGATAAATGGCGATGTCCTCAGACATGTCGCATTCGTTGTTGCCTTGCTGTCTATGCTGCATGATGACGGCCTCCCAACGCGGGCATGGTCCACAAATTTATCGGCGGGAATCGCAGCATCGGCCAATTCACGCGCGCGCCAGTTCCGCACAGACTAGAATTTGCCATAATAACCCTCCTTGAGCGCATCGAAGAGATTGGCGGCGGTGTGCATTTCGCCGTCGTATTCAATTTCTTCGTTACCTTTGACCTCAATGGTCGAGCCGTCTGCCAGTTTGAAGCGGTAGAGGGTGTTTTCCAGATCTTCTTCTTTGACCAGCACACCTTGAAATGCCTCCGGATTGAAGCGGAAGGTGGTGCAGCCTTTCAGGCCTTTTTCATAGGCGTAGAGATAGATGTCTTTGAAATCTTCATAGTCGAAATCAGTCGGCACGTTGGCGGTTTTGGAGATGGATGAATCGACCCATTTTTGCGCTGCCGCCTGAATATCGACATGCTGCTTGGGTGTGACTTCATCGGCGGAGATGAAATAATCCGGCAGCTTTTCATCTTCCTCCTTGCTCATTGGCATAGCCTTGGTATTGATGAGTTCGCGGTAAGCGAGCAACTCGAAGGAAAAAACATTCACCTTTTCTTTGCTCTTCTTGCCTTCACGAATCACGTTGCGCGAATAATGATGCGCAAAACTCGGCTCAATACCGTTGGATGCATTGTTGGCGAGGCTCAGGCTGATGGTTCCGGTCGGTGCAATGGAGGAATGATGGGTAAAGCGGCAGCCGGTTTCTTCGAGGTCTTTGAGCAATGTGGCATCTTCCGCCTTACCGGTGCTTGCGAATTGTTGCAGGTAGTACGAATAACGCGCCCACAGCACGCGGCCTTTTAATTTATCGCCGATACGAATGCCGTCATCAGCCATTTCTGGGCGTTTATTCATCATTTCAGCGGTAACTTTAATATCGCTATCAAGAATCGGAGCTGCGCCTTTTTCTTTGGCCAGCTCGACACCGGTGCGGAAACCGGTGTGTGCCATTTCATAGGAAATCTGCTCGGTGAATTTGAGCGATTCCGGTGAGCCGTAGGCGGCACGCAACATGGTCATGGTGCTGCCGAGACCGAGAAAACCCATGCCGTGGCGGCGTTTGGCAAGGATTTCGTCGCGTTGCTTGCCGAGCGGCAGGCCGTTAATTTCAACCACATTATCCAGCATGCGGGTGAACACGGCAATCACTTCGCGGAACTGCTGCCAATCGAAAGCTGCTTCTTCGGTGAACGGTTTGCTGACGAATTTGGTCAGGTTTATTGAACCCAGCAGGCAAGCACCATACGGTGGTAGCGGTTGCTCACCACATGGATTCGTAGCGCGCACATTCTCGCAGAACCAGTTGTTATTCATGCTGTTCACTTCATCAATCAGGATGAAACCCGGCTCCGCATAATCGTAGGTGGAGGCCATAATCACGTCCCATAAGCGGCGTGCCTTGATGGTTTTGTAAACACGGCAGGCGGTGCGGCCATCGTCATCGGTGATGTAGTTGTCGGAGGTGGCAGGCCACTGCCGCCAGACGATGCGCCTGTCTTCATGTTCCATATCGCTGGCATTGGCCGGAAAAATAAGATCCCAGTCGGCATCATTTTTGACAGCTTCCATGAAATCTTTGGTAATCAGGCAGGATAGATTGAACTGACGCAAACGCCCGTCCTCACGCTTGGCGCGGATGAAATCCATAACATCGGGATGCGAAATATCGAACGTGCCCATTTGCGCACCGCGACGACCACCGGCAGATGAGACGGTAAAACACATTTTATCGAAAATATCCATGAACGAAAGCGGCCCGGAGGTGTGCGCACCTGCACCGGAAACATACGCACCTTTGGGACGAAGCGTGGAGAATTCATAACCGATGCCACAGCCTGCTTTGAGCGTTAAACCGGCTTCGTGAACCATCGACAGAATGCCGTCCATTGAATCGGGAACCTGACCGGAAACGGTGCAATTGATGGTGCTGGTGGCGGGTTTGTGTGCTTGCGCACCGGCATTGGAGGTAATGCGACCGGCTGGAATCGCACCGTGACGCAGCGCCCAGGTGAAACGTTCATGCCAGAAATCGCGTTTGTCTGCTTCTTCGACATCGGCCAATGCTTTGGCGACGCGTGCATAGGTGTCTTCAATACAGGTATCGACAGCATCACCGTTTTTATCTTTCAGACGATATTTTTTATCCCAGATGTCTTCGCTTGCCGCTTGTAGCGGTATCGTAGCGACAGCATGTTCGTATATGGTATTTTCCTGTGTTTCGGTAGACCTGATTTCAGCCAGATTCATCTAATGTTTCCCTCCTGATTTGTGCCATCGCGTCTGCCTTGATATACCCGCCCAGTTTAATGACCGTCCGACAAGCCCTCTTAACCCGCTGTGTCGAGGCGACCAACTGTATGACCCCATATATTGGGTGTCAATGATTTCATTCCAACTAATGGTAGTGGTTTAACCCCACAATGTATACACCGTTTATCCACAGGTTTTCCACCATTCAGGGATATGTTCGGACATGCTTTCAGCTTTTGGTTGGAGGGGAGCTTTAGCGCTGTTACGATTGCGCTCATGGATAGATCCACATGAGCAAAACGCAGATGCCAGAACCGTCACACAAACAGCAGAGACAAGGCTCGCATGTGTCCGCGCCGCCGGATCAGGATTACGAACGCACGCATTTCGGATTCGAAAGTGTTAGCGGTGTGGAAAAGCGGCAGCGGGTGATGGGTGTGTTCTCATCGGTTGCCGGAAAATACGATCTAATGAACGATTTGATGAGTGGCGGTATGCATCGTCTGTGGAAGCGGCGTTTGTTCGATGTTGCCGCAGTGCGTCCCGATGGCCGGGTGCTGGATGTTGCTGCCGGTTCCGGCGATATTGCGATCGGCCTGCTACGAAAAATGGATGCGCAAAGCGATGGAAAGAGCAGCCGCGTTGTGCTTACCGATTTGAACGGGCCGATGCTCGCCGAAGGCGCGCAGCGGGTGATTGATGCCGGTCTTTTGCCCGGTCGTGCCGATTGTATTCAGTCCGACGGCACGCGTTTGGCTTTTGCCGATAACAGCTTCGATGTGGTATCCATTGCTTTTGGCATTCGTAATTTTGTTGATGTCGAAGCGGGTTTGGCTGAATTTTACCGCGTGCTCAAGCCGGGCGGGCAGTTTATCTGTCTGGAATTTTCACAACCGGTATTGCCGCTGCTCGACGTGATTTACGATACCTATTCGTTTAACGTCATTCCACCGCTCGGCGCGTGGGTGACTGGCGACCGCGATTCGTATCAGTATCTGGTGGAATCCATTCGCCGTTTTCCTGATCAAAAGCGTTTTAACAAACTCATCGAATGGGCGGGTTTTGAACTGGTACGCTATGAAAATATGACCGGCGGTGTGGTGGCGCTACATAGAGGATATAAAATTACATGAGTCTGATGTTTTTACCCTTGCGATTGATTCCGGGCGCTGTGCAGGCGGTAGTATTAGGCACGGTGCTGGAGCTGTTTTTCTCACGCGGCGATGCGGCGGCCAATGATGAGCTGAATGCACACCTCGATGCCATTGACGGACGCATTTATCATATCCATGTGCGCGATACCGGTATGGATTTTTACATGGGTTTCAGTTGTGGTCGCCCGTCGGTACGCACTTCCAGCAGGCAAAAAGCCGATGTGCATATTGATGCGACGACGGGTGGTTTCGCACGCTTGTGTTTTGCCCATGAAAATCCCGATGATCTGGTATTTCAGCAGGTGTTGAAGCTGTCCGGCGATTCGGAGGCGATGCTGCGCTTTAAAAAATTGCTGGCGGCTGCTGATATTGATTGGGAACGTGAATTGCGCGCCGGTTTCGGCGAATATTTCGGCAGCCGCGTGGCGCAGGCGGCAAAAGCGTTGATTGCACTTGAGGCGAAGGCATCGGCAACGGTGCATGAGGCGGTCTCCGGCTGCCTGAAAGATATGGATGTGCCGGACGAAGCGCGGCTTGGCGAATGGCAGGCTGGCGTGGAAGAGGCGACGCGCCGTTTAAGTAAATTAAAGGGGCATGTGACCCGTTTGGAACATCGTTTGGAACAAAATCTGGAGGGGCGAAAATCAGCAGCTTCCGGAGGTGATGCTTGAGTCGTTTGTACTATCCCGGTCGAACCTTGCGGCGTGGCTGGCGATTGCTGGTGATTGCCCATTTATTGACCTCGCACGGTTTGGGGGCGCTGGCCGTGCGTTTGCATCTTTTCCATCCTTATGCGTGGCTGATGCGTATTTTTTTGCGCAGCGAGGTCTCACCTGATTTCAGCGTGCAACTGCGGCTGGTGCTCGAACGACTGGGGCCGACGTTCATTAAATTCGGACAAATGCTTTCGACGCGTGTCGATTTGCTGCCGATGGGCGTGGCGCTGGAATTAAAACGTTTGCAAGATGCCGTGCCGCCGGAATCAATGGCGACCGTGCGCAAGGTTTTAGAAGCGGAATTCAAGCGTCCTTTGACCGGTGAGAATGGTGCATTCCTTTCGTTTAACGAAGAACCGGTTGCCGCAGCTTCGATTGCGCAGGTGCATTTTGCCGAATTGCCCGACGGGCGCGCGGTGGCTGTTAAGGTGCGGCGTCCCGGTATTCGCAAAACCATTGATGCCGATTTATCGTTGCTGACGCTTCTGGCAAAGTTGTTTGATAGTTATTTTCCGGAATATCACCGTCTCAAAGCGCCGCAGGTGGTTGATGAATTTGCAGCAACGATTCGCGGCGAACTGAATCTGCGTGCAGAGGCGGCACATGCGTCCCGGTTTGCTGAAAATCTGGCTGATGTCGAAGGCGTTTATATTCCGCAAGTGGTTTGGGATTATACGCACACCGGCGTGCTTACCACCGAACGAATCTCAGGCCTGTCGATTGATGAAAAAGAGGCGCTGGAAGCTGCCGGGCATGATTGTCTGAGTTTGTGCGAACGGGCGGCGACCTTGTTTTTTCACATGGCATTTGTCGATGGTTATTTTCATGCCGATATGCATCCGGGTAATCTGTTTGTTTCCAAAACGGGCGACATTATCCTCGTCGATTTCGGTATTGTCGGCAGGTTGGATATCAGGAGTCGGCGTTATCTGGCCGAGATGCTGCTGGCTTTTTTAAAGAAGGATTATCAGCGCGCGGCGGACGTGCATCTGGAAGCCGGTTATGTGCCGCCGGATACGGATATGTCGGCATTCGCCGATGCCATGCGCGAAATTGCCGAACCGATTTTTAATCGTCCGCTGGCCGAAATTTCACTGGCTGAGTTGCTGTTCTCCATGTTTGCCGTGACTGAACGTTTTCAGATGGAAACCCAGCCGCAATTGCTGCTGTTACAGAAAACGATGGTGGTCATCGAAGGCGTGGCACGCGAACTGGCCGAAAGTGCCAATATCTGGGAAATGGCCCGACCGCTGGTGGCCGAATGGGTGACCAGACACCTCGGCCCGATTGGGCAGGCGCAGCACCATCTGGATGAAGCGCGGCAGGGCATTGAAGGCTGGTTGCGTCTTCCGGCGCGTATCGAACAGGTGCTTGATGAACGTGGTGGCAGTGTGTTGATGCCACAATTTCCCGGCGCACCGCTTTGGCAGCGTGTGTGCGGCATGATTTTGTTTACCGTTGGTATTATTGTGCTCATGCGTGTTGAATTTGCGCCGCTTGATTTGATGCAGTGGTGGTTACCCGCTGGCGTGGTGGCCTGTATTATCGGAACCGGATTGTTGCTGCGCCGTTGAATGTTTCGTGTTTTTGGTTCAAATCGGGGCTTCGGGCCTGCATACACGGGCTTTAAGTCCGGGCCGACTGTCGTTAGGATGCGCGCCTCCATTGTGCAGGGGGTATATATTCGCATGAGTGAAGTGAGCCGCGCATGAGTAAGGTGAAAATGGCTGAAGGTTTAACGTTTGACGATGTATTGCTGATTCCGCAGGCCAGCAGTGTTGTGCCGCGCGGGGTTAGTACCGCAGCGCAGTTGACTGCGCGTATCCGATTAAATATCCCCGTGATGTCCGCTGCAATGGATACGGTGACCGAATCCTCAACGGCTATTTGTTTGGCGCAGGAAGGTGGCATCGGCGTTATTCACAAGAATATAACCGCTGAACAGCAGGCACAGGAAGTGCGCCGCGTCAAACGCTACGAAGCGGGTGTTGTGCAGGAACCGTTGACGGTAAAAATTGATACAACATTGGCCGAAGTGCGGCAGATGTCGCAGGAAAACGGTTTTTCCGGTTTTCCGGTGCTGGATAATGATGGCAAGGTTTGCGGCATCGTGACCAATCGTGATATTCGTTTTGAAAGTGATTCAGGCAAGCGGGTTGCCGAGATGATGACCCCGAAAGAACGGCTGGTCAGTGTCACTCAGGGGACAAGTCCGAAAGCCTGCAAAGAGCTGTTTCGTGAACATCGCATTGAAAAATTACCTGTTGTCGGTAACGACGGACGATTGCTCGGCATGGTGACGGTGCGCGATATTGAGCAGGCAAAAGCATTCCCCAGTGCGGTGCGTGATGATTTGGGACGCTTGCTGGTGGCGGCGGCGATTGGTGTCGGTGATAAAGAAATGGGTCGTTTTGAACAGTTGCAGCAGGCCGGCGTGGATGCGGTGATTGTCGATACTGCACACGGCCATTCGGCAGGCGTGATTAATCAGGTGCGTGAGATTAAATTGCGTTATGGCGATGCGATTCAGATTATCGCTGGAAATATCGCCACACCGGAAGCGGTGCGTGATCTGGTTGATGCCGGAGCGGATGCGGTGAAAGTGGGTATCGGCCCGGGCTCGATTTGCACAACGCGCATGGTCGCAGGTGTCGGCGTGCCGCAGTTAACGGCAGTGATGACATGCGCGGAAGCCGGACGCGATGCGGGTGTGCCGGTGATTGCCGACGGCGGCATTAAATTTTCCGGTGATTTTGCCAAAGCGATGGCTGCGGGTGCTTCCTGCTGCATGTTCGGTTCGATGTTTGCCGGAACCGACGAAGCACCGGGCGAAAAAATCCTCTATCAGGGCCGGACCTACAAAGCCTATCGCGGTATGGGTTCTATTGGTGCGATGCAGTTGGGTAGCAAGGATCGCTATTTTCAGGGCGACGTGGAAGAGGCGATGAAGCTTGTTCCTGAGGGAATTGAAGGGCGTGTCGGTTATAAAGGCGCGCTTACCGATATTCTGCATCAGCTGGTTGGTGGTTTGCGTGCGGCGATGGGTTATATCGGCGCGGCTGATATTGAAGCCATGCACAAACAGGCGCAGTTTGTACGCATTACCGGCTCGGGTTTGCGCGAATCGCACGTGCATGATGTAACGATTACCAAGGAAGCACCGAATTACCGTCTTGATTCGTAAAGCACTGTTTCTAAGCCGAAGCAGTGGCATATAATGGGAAAAACTTAATGGAAAAAATCCTGATTCTCGATTTCGGCTCGCAGTATACGCAGCTTATTGCACGCCGTGTGCGCGAGGCGGAAGTGTTCAGCGAATTGCATCCGTGGGATATGTCGGAAGCGGATATTCGTGCGTTTTCCCCGTCCGGAATCATTCTTTCCGGCGGCCCGAATTCGGTTTACGAAGACGAAACGCCGAAAGCACCGCAAGTGGTGTTTGAATTGGGTGTACCTGTGCTGGGGATTTGTTATGGCATGCAGACGATGGCGGCACAACTGGGCGGCATTGTAGAAACCGGGCATGTACGCGAATTCGGCCATGCCGGGGTGCGGACCAGTACTGATTCACCGCTGTTTTCCGGCATCGAATACGATGAAAATACGGGGCTTGACGTGTGGATGAGTCACGGCGACAAAGTGGCCGGTTTGCCGGATGGTTTTCAGGTGTTGTGCAGCAACGATGCAACGCCGATTGCCGGTATGGCCGACGAACAGCGTCATTTTTACGGTTTGCAGTTTCATCCGGAAGTGACACATACTCGACATGGCAAGACGATTTTGAGTCGTTTTGTGCACGATATTTGCGCTTGCGGGCGCAGTTGGACGATGCCCGGTTATATTGACGAGGCGGTAGCCAGTATTCGCGCGCAGGTGGGTGAAGAAGAGGTGATACTCGGTCTTTCCGGCGGCGTTGATTCCTCGGTGGCGGCGGCGTTGTTGCAGCGCGCCATCGGTGATCAGCTGATCTGTGTGTTTGTTGATAACGGTTTGCTGCGTTTGAACGAAGCCGAGCAGGTGATGGCGACCTTCGCTGACAATCTCGGGGTGCGTGTGGATCATGTTGATGCTTCCGGGGCGTTTTTAAAGCATTTGACCGGGGTGACGGACCCGGAGGTCAAGCGCAAGATTATCGGCCGCGAATTTGTCGAGGTATTTCAGGCCGAAGCCAAAAAGATGCCCAATGCCAAATGGCTGGCGCAGGGCACGATTTATCCCGATGTTATCGAATCTGCGGGTTCAAAAACCAAAAAAGCGCATACCATCAAGAGTCATCACAATGTTGGTGGCCTGCCGGAGACCTTGCACCTGAAACTACTGGAGCCATTGCGCGAACTGTTTAAAGACGAGGTGCGTGAACTCGGTGTGGCATTGGGTTTGCCACGCGAAATGGTGTATCGGCATCCGTTCCCGGGACCGGGACTGGGTGTACGCATTCTCGGCGAGGTGAAAAAGGAATATGCCGATTTATTGCGGCGGGCGGATGCGATTTTTATCGAAGAATTGCGCGCCTCCGGCTGGTACGACAAAACCAGTCAGGCGTTTGTGGTGTTCCTGCCGGTGAAATCGGTCGGGGTGATGGGCGACGGACGGACGTATGAATGGGTGGTTGCTTTGCGAGCGGTGCAGACCGAGGATTTTATGACTGCACATTGGGCGGAGTTGCCGCACGCACTGCTGGCCAAGGTATCCAATCGCATTATCAA